>JAFGPH010000328.1 GCA_016926135.1 Deltaproteobacteria bacterium | reverse complement strand
GTGTGGTTCATCATGGGGAGCCTCATGTTCGCCGCGGCCTTTGTGAAGACCGGGGTGGACAAGCGGATCTGCCTCATGATGTTCAAGAGGTTGGCCGTCCCCAACGTGAAGGTCATCACCCTCATCTTCTTTGTGGTCATCTCCCCTCTGGCAGCCTTTGTCTCGGACCATGCGCTGGCCGCCATGTTTCTGCCCGTGGGCATGCTCCTCTATCAAAACGCCCTCACCGACGAGGTCCAGGAGGACAAGGATCTGGCCAAGATGCTCATGATCACCATTGCCATGGCCTGCAACATCGGGGGACCCGGAGCGCCATCGGGCGGGGCCCGGAACGTGATCCTGATGACCTACATGAACGATATGTTCGGGATCGACATCGGCTACTTCCAGTGGATCACCTACTGCTTCCCTTTCCTGATCGTCATGGTCCCCGTCACCTGGTTCCTGATCAACTGGCGGTTCAAGCCCAGAATCACGTCGCTGGGCCCCTCCATGGTGTACCTGGACGCCCAGGTCTCCCGTATGGGGAAGTGGAGCCGGGAACAGAAGATAGCCCTGGTCATCTTCCTGGTCATGGTTTTCGGGTGGTTCACGGAAAAGGAGTTCTATGATCTCGGGATTTATCCCGTCCGGCTGGGAATCGGCGTCATTTGCATGATGGGAGCCGTGGCCTACCTCCTGGGCGGGGTGGTGAACTGGAGGGACTACCAGGAGAAGGTGGACTGGGGCGTGGTCTGGTTGTACGCGGGGGCCATCATCTTCGGAAGGACCCTGGATGTCTCGGGCGCGGCTTACTGGCTGGCGAGGACGATCGTGGAACTTCTGGCCCCGATGGGCATGGATTCAGGCATCCCCCTGCTGGCCACGGCAGGCGGCCTGACTGCAGTGATCACCAACCTCATGGCCGATGGCCCGGCCGCGGCCGCGGTGGGTCCCGTGACCCTGAGCATGGCAGCCCTGGCCCATCCCGGGACCAGTTATGTTCCCTTCATGGGCATGGTCACGGCCATCTCTTCCTCCTTTGCCTACTGCCTGATCATCGGAACGCCGCCCAACGCCATTGTGTACGCGAGCGGGTATCTGGAGGCGAAGGACTTTCTCAAGGTGGGCATACTCGTCTGGGTAGCCGCCATCATCGTAACCCTGGTCCTCGCGGGGGTCTACTGGAACCTCAGGGGGTTTGCCGGGTTGCCGGGCTTCTAGAAGGACCCCTCGATGGATCCAACGAAAGACATCCGATTAGAGGATTCCAGTGAGGAACACGCGGCGGAAGGGCAGGGTGAGACGGAAGATAGCGGCAGGAGGCTCTTCCACCACTCGGGAGGGGTCACCTATTTCAAAAAGAGCACGGAAAAGAACTTCTTCCTGATCCTGACGATCCTGGCACTCTTGTGGGCCGTGATCGATAGACTGGGACTCTTTTGAGGCCGAAGGGAGGTGCCTCCGGTTTCCCTCCAGCCCAACAAGCTGTAGATTGACGGCGTGTCATCGCGTTTGGGATTCGGGCGCGTGTGCCCTTTCTGCGTTCCTCGGGGCAGTCATCGAGGTCCTTTTGGATGTGTGGTGACAGGATAAGGGAGGAAAGATTCTCCGCGACCTATTATCTCCAGAGCATCAGGGCCATGGTGATGGCCCCCGGGGATTTCCTGGAAGGGGTGCGCGAACCGTCCGGTATCATGAGATCCCTCGGGTTTCTCCTCGTCTCGAGCCTTATCCACGCCGTCTTTAGCCTTTCCCTGCTGCCGCCCCGCCCTTTGCTCACCGCTTTCATCCTCTTTCTGAACGCCCTCGCGATGCCCTTGATCGCTGCCGCGATAGGCTGGGTGCTGATGGCGGCCATGAGAAGGAGGAGCCCCCTTTCCAAGGTTTTTGCCGTCTATGCCTTTTCTTCCGGCACCACCCATCTCGTCTCGTGGATTCCCCTGGCCGTCTGGATCACCGAGCCGTGGAGATGGATACTCGTCGGCATCGGCATAGTGAGAGGGTGCGGTCTGAGTCGCCTCCAGGCTGGGGTGGTCATCATCGTTTCCATCCTGGCCATCATGCTCCTGTTCTCGCTGCTTTCTCCCCTCTTGGTGGGACTCAAGGCCTAGCCTCAAAAGTGTTGTGTAAGGCCTGTGAGGGTGTGCCAAGGCTGGGTAAACCCCGCTCGCCTTCGGCAGACATCCCGTGTCCCCATCTTCTTGCTGGAGACAAGGGGTTCGATCATCATGGGCTGAGCGTGATGAATCGGTTGACGCACAAAAAGGTATAATGACAACCACTCATTCATTTCCCCTCCTTTGACGGGAGGGGATCAAGGGGAGGGTGGCAGAGGGTGCCTTTCTCACCCCCACCCCGACCCTCCCCCGTCCCCCGCCTGCGGCGGGATCTTCGAGAGGGGGAGGAAGTGTGTTCAGCGCGCACTTGCGGGTAAAGGCCAGTCCTGAAAAAGGCGGCCAGGGAGGATTCTTGCCTATCAAGGTTCGAGTGATCGTTATTGGGGACTGTCCCGGTGCTATGCCGGTTTGGGGTTGCCAAAAACCGGGAAAAATAGCATGATAGCCGCCAGTTTTTGATCTTCTCCAGTCCAACTTCTGTGTCCGAATGATGGTTAACGTGCATCGCCCCAGATTAAACAGGAATCTGCTGGTCCTTGTCTCTGCGGTGGCCCTGCTTTTCATGGTGGCAGGGGCGGGGCTGGGTCTGTGGTCTGCCAGGGAGATGAGGGAAGTGGTGGCCGACCAGTTCAACCAGCAGCAACTGGTCATCGCCCGCCATGTCTCCGCGCTCCTGGAAAGGCAGTTTGCCTTCCTGAAAAAGGAACTGCTCCTACTCAAGAAACAGAACGTGCCCGGCCACATGGGGGCGGAGGCCTATCACGGGGTCATCCAGGACGCCTTCCCGAGGGTCCTGGAGAGCGGGGTGTGGAGGATCGAAATCCTGGAGCCCGACACCTCGATGGACTATGTGTTTACCCCCTTTCGACAATGGTCCGCAAAGGAGATGGACGGAGCCAGGCTCAGAGGTCTGCCCGTTCCCGAGAGTCTGGGTGAGCAGGATGTGTGGGTCTCCGAGACCGACATCAAGCCTTACGGGATAGGACTTTCCCTGGTTACCTCGCTCCCGGGAGACACCCCCAGGCTGCTCGTCTTCAACCTGAACATCTCCTGGTTCCTGAGCCCCTTTGTTCGGGATATCCGGTCCGGCAGGACGGGTTATGTGTGGCTCATCGACGAAAAGGGCAATTTCCTTTACCACCCCAACACGGAATTCATCGGGAAAAGCGCCTTCCAGATCCGGGAGGAAAAGTACCCGGGCGTGTCTTTCGGGATCATCCGTTTCATCCAGCAGGAAAGGATGCTCCAGGGGGAGACGGGTACCGGTTCCTATTCCTCGGGATGGCACCGCGGCATTACGGGCAATATCAAGAAGCTCATCGCTTACTGCCCCTTGATGGTTTCCGAGCATCCGCTCCGAAAATGGTCTACTGCAGTGGTGGCCCCTACCTCGGAGATCGAAGATACCGTGCACCGGGGGTATCTGAGGCTTTTCTTCCTTCAGGGGCTCGTGATCATGGTCATTCTGGCCGGCGCGGCCGCTGTGCTCTTCTTTGAGATGAGGTGGGCCAGGGTGCTGGAGGAAAGGGTGGAAGAGAGGACCGAGGATCTCAAGAAATCGGAAGAGAAACACCGGTCCCTGGTCGAGAGCGCCGAGGACTTCATCTTCACCGTGGACTCGGAGGGTGTCTTCCAGTCCATGAATACCTTTACCGCCACTTTTTTCGGCGGGCGGTCCGAGGAATTTATCGGGAAGAATCTTGCGGCCGTCTTTCCTGGAGAGGTAGCGGAAAAGCAACTCCACCTGATCAAACAGGTCTACAGGGTGGGCAAAAGCACCCGGGACGAATTCGAGGTGGAGATGGGGGACCAGAGGATATGGCTGAGCGCCAATTTTATGCCCCTCAAAGACGAACGAGGTGCCGTGAACGCGATTCTCTGCATCGCCCGGGACATAACGGAGAACAAGAACCTGGAAAGGCAGCTCATCAACACGGAGAAGCTGGCGTCCATGGGCACCCTGGCCGCAGGGGTGGCCCACGAGGTGAACAACCCGCTGGGGGTGATCCTGGGTTTTTGCGATCTGCTGCTTCGCAAGGCAAAGGCGAACTCTCAGGAGTTTGAGGACCTCAAGACCATCGAAAGACAGGGCCTGCACTGCAAGCAGGTCGTGGAGAATCTCCTGAGTTTCGCCCGTCTCGGGGAAGGGGATGTGGAAACCGCCGAACTGAATGAGTGCGTCCAGGACATCATCAAGGTGGTGAAGCACACCCTGGACATGCACGACATCGACCTGTCCCTCTCCCTTTATGAGGATCCCCTTCCCGTGAAAGGGGATCCGCGGCAGCTTCAGCAGGTCTTCCTGAACCTGATCAATAACGCCGTCTCCGCCATGCCGACCGGGGGCACCCTGAAGATCCGAACCTCCCAGGAAAGGCCCACCCGCCGGGCGGTCATCCAGTTCCAGGACGACGGTATAGGGATCCGGGAAGAACACATGGACCGTATCTTCGAGCCCTTTTTCACCACCAAGCCGGAGGGAGAAGGCACGGGCCTCGGGCTTTTCGTGAGCTACGGGATCATCACCAAGTATGGGGGCACCATTGACTGCGCCAGTCACCATGCCTCGTCCTCCAGGCCGAGCGGAACGACCTTCACCGTGAAGCTGCCGGCCAGACCGTAAGTGGATGGACGATAGGTGACGGACAGGGTGACGCGGTTATAAAGGAGAAAGATGCCGGGCAGAATCCTGATCGTAGACGATGAAAGGGACATGCTGGTCCTCCTGCAGAGGATCCTCACCGAGGAGACGGAGCATGAAGTGACCACCGAGGCCAATCCTCATCGTGCCCTGGGACTGTTCAAGGAACATCCCTTTGATCTTGTGATCACGGACCTCAAGATGCCCAAAATGGATGGGATTCAACTCCTGGAGGGCGTGAGAAAGGTGCATCCGGACGTGTCGGTGGTCATCCTTACGGCCTATGCGACCATCGAGACGGCCGTGGAGGCGATCCAGAAGGGGGCCTATGACTATCTCATGAAGCCTTTCCGAAGAGAGAGGATCCTGCTTACGGTAAACAAGGCCATGCAGTGGCAGGAGATGGTCCGTGAAAACCTGTCCCTCCGCCAGGCCTTGGCCGAGCGGGAAAGCAGTCCCCTGATCGGTTCCGCACAGGTGATGAAGGACCTGAAGGAGAGAATCAGGCAGGTGGCTCCCACCATGGCTACCGTCCTGATCACCGGGGGGAGCGGCACAGGGAAGGAACTGGTGGCCAGGGCGGTACATCAAAACAGCCTCAGGAGCACCCGGAAATTCGTGACCGTCAACTGCACGGCCATCCCGGAGCAGGTCATCGAGAGCGAACTCTTCGGACACGTGAAGGGGGCTTTCACAGGCGCTTGGAAAGACAAGCGGGGACTTGTGGAAGAGGCCCACGAGGGAAGCCTCTTCCTGGACGAGATCGGAGACCTGAGTCCCAACATGCAGACCAAGCTCCTCAGGCTCCTCCAGGAGGGCGAATTCAAGCCGGTGGGAAGCGTGGTCACCCGGAAGGCGGACATCCGCTTCGTCGCCGCCACCAACCACAACCTCAAGGCTGAGATCAACGAGAAGCGCTTCAGGGAGGACCTCTACTACCGGCTCAATGTGATCCACATCGAACTTCCCCCCCTAAAGGAAAGGAAAAAGGATATTCCCCTGCTCGCGTATCACTTCCTGAAGCGATATGCGAAGGTCAACCGGAAAGACGTGCAGGAGATCTCTCCCGAGGCCATGCAACTCCTCATGTCCAGGGATTACCCCGGCAACGTGAGAGAGCTGGAAAACATCATTGAGCGGGGGGTCATTTTCTGCAACTCCGGCACCCTCACGGTGAAGGATCTCCAGCTGGACAGCGACTCAGAATCCTTTTACCCTGACCTGCGCGAAGACCTGGGCCGGCTTTCGTTCAAGGACGCCAAAGACAGGATGATTAACCGATTTCACACCCAGTACATCATGTCCCTCCTCCGGGAGAGCGGGGGGAATATCAGCAAGGCGGCCGATATGGCCGGGATTCAAAGGCAGTACCTGCACCGGCTGATGAAGGAGGCGGGCATAGAGGCGGAGCAGTTCAAGTCAAAAGGGGAATGAGGTTTCACGTTTCCGTCTTCAAGGGTTCGGGTACGCCTTGCTGCCATGACCTGAGGCCCAGCTTCTGAAGCGCATCTTGCAGGCACACCATACCCACTGCCCGCTGGTTATTCAGCACGGCAATACACTTCATATTGTTGTTCACCATCAACTCGATCGCATGGATGATCCGGTCGTCCAGTCTCACGGAGGGATCAAGGGGGATCCCTTCTCTGTAAGGCTGGAGGATATCGGAGACCCTTTTTCTTCTCATGGCAGGTGATCGCGTTCGCGCTTCCTTTGTCGCTTCGCTCTCCAGCGTCCTTGTCGAGGCCTTGCGGCCTGGTAAACGTTCATGACCAGGGTTGTGGTCGCTCCCACCCATGAAAATCCCCCCTGGTCCCCCTTTACAAAAGGGGGAAGCTGAAGAAAGGGGCGAACAGAGGGCCCCCCCTTTGGCAAAGGGGGACCAGGGGGGATTTTCACTGCAAAAAGTCGGAAACCAGTACAGACCTCACCACGAACGGCAAACCAAACGGTGACGGCTCATGCCTTCCGTTCGTCCTGAATCATCGAAGGACGAACAGCGGAACGGTATTTTCTTACGAGGGCGTCAAGCCTGGTTTCCCGACGATCATCATGATCTGCAAAAGAAATGCCAGCGTTTTGCCCGCCCCGCATCAACGGGCGTAGCCGCCGGAAGAGCCCGGAGATCAGCCCTGGACAAGCGTCTTCAGTTGCAGAGGGGCACGCATTGCCTGAGAGCGGCATGTCCGCTCTGGTAGGCATCTGGTGACACCCCGGTGTCCACTCGATGTTTTCGAAAGGCTTGTTTCCGAACAACTCACGAAAGATCCTGGGTGTCCATAATCGAAACGCTGCCGTGTAATCCAGAGGTTTACAAATTCACCCCTTTGCAGTCTGAAACAAGATAGACGAGATCCTGATCGAGGGGTAGGCAGGCAAAAGTATCTTATGATTTCAATATGTTGCTTGTTGACAGGTCAACGACCTTGACCCTGGCATGCATTTTGAAATGCTCATAGTGTCGAAATCCGGGTTCAGGCCGGAGAGATCGTGGTGAATGGAGCACAGGGCGAAGAACTGTTGAAGATAAGAAGAGAGTTCAGGCAAGAGCTCACCATTCATGGAAGGTAAGGGAGGTTCCTATGGTAGAACAGGTTGAGAAAAAAATGGGATGGGAGATCGCCCGGGAGGTGGAGGCCACGAAGACCACCATGGCCGCACGGGCCAAGATTACGAAGGCGCAGGCCAAGTCGTTTATCAAGTACCTGGTGGTTTTCGGCATCCTCTTCCTCATCGGCTGCTGGCTTGCCGGCAACCCGTTTGAGTGGACCCAGAGGATCCCCGGCGAATTCGTGAAGGCCAGGGGGTGGGTCGGCACAGACAACTGGACCATTGTCTGGTGGGTGGTCGGCCTGTGCGCGTTTCTTGAGTGGATGGATTCGGCAGGGGGCATGGGCTACGGGACCATCCTGACCCCTCTCCTCTTCCTGCTGGGGTTCGACCCCAAGCAGGTCGTCCCCCAGATCATGATCACCGAGATGGTGACCGGTCTCATCGCCGGGCTGGTCCACGGCGAGTTTGAAAACGTGGAGTGGAAAATCAGGCCCATGAACGAGACCACCAGGCTGGTCACCGTGGTGGCCATCACGGGTATCATCGCCACCATGATCTCGATCAGCGCGGTTTACGCGATCTTCCAGGTCCACAAGTTCTGGATCAAGCTCTATGTGGCGATCCTGCTCCTCGTAATGGGCGGCACCTCTATCTTCACCGCCATCGGCAACTTCAAATACAGACCCAAGCTGATGTGGATCTTCGCCTTTGTGGGGGGATTCAACAAGGGGGTCGGAGGCGGAGGCTATGGCCCCGTGATCACCATAGGGGGGCTGCTCTCCGGCGTGCCTGTCAAGAGCATGGTGGCCGTCACATCCCTTGCAGAGGGCGCTACCTGCCTGTTTGCGGTGATCACCTGGTTCTTCATCGGTTTCACAGGGACGGTGGTAGACTACATGCTGCTCCCGAGCTTCGTGATCGGGACCATCGTGGCGGCCGTCTTTGCGCCCTGGACAACCCGTGTTATCCCTGAATGGTTCTGGAAATGGGCCATTCCTGTGAAGGCCCTTGCCATTGCCATCTATGCCTTTTACAAGATCTGGCCGGATATCCAGAAGCGGTTGCTGAGCTGAGAACGCGAACGGAATATGGGGCCGTTGCCGGCAGCGATTTCTGCGCAGGAAGCGGGGGGACCCCAAACGGCCGGGGTCCACCCAAAAAACATTCTGACAGGATGGTTTTGATGGTATGATGCAGGGCATGGCAGACCTTCAGTCATACGGCGGGGAGAGCCCCTTCAGGAAGTGGTGGAACAGCCTGAGCTTCATTCAGAAGAGGCTGATCCGGCTCGGCATGTCCATGATCGTCATGGCCATCTGTCTCCCGCTCTACTACCTGGGGCTGTTCGGATCCGTGGACGGCCCTCTCAACCCATCCCGCATCGGCGAGTCCCTGGCAGGCATGGGTCTGTCCAGGACGCACTCGGCCGTCTTTTTCCTGGCCATCCTCATTGTGAGCATCTCCTGGAACTGGATTTTCAACCTGGTCAGTTATCTCATGGGGGCCCGCCTGACCTGCACCAAGCCTGATGAACAAGGAGGGGTCTGCGGTGCCAGGGCGGAGCGCAGAAAGGTGGTCCAGAAAAAGACGGGCCAGGTCGTTCCACAATACGTCTGCTCCAACGGCCACAAGAGGCCTGATGCCCATTTTCATCCGTTTCAAAAGGGGACGGTGAGCCATACGATCTGGGTGATCGCCCTTGCCTTTTCTGCCATCGTCCTGTTCCTTTCCTGACGGCGGGAAAAGGACCTGCCTCCGGGGCCATATCCCGGCAGGGATAAAATCCCTTGCCAACGCGGTCTCTATGCCGTAAGAGAATATCCCGGGAGATGGGTGGGAACACCCGTAAGGGGGGTAGGGTCAGGCGGAGAGTCGATCCGATGGGTCATGAATACCACTTGACGGAGCGAAATCGCATTGGGGATCATTTTCTGAAATGCTGGGAGATCAAACCATGACAGAGCAAGTGTGTCATTGCATGGCCGTTGATCAGACGGCCAGCCACCTTCAAACACACCTTGAAAACGGGCTGAGCACGGCAGAGGTAGAAAAGAGGCAGAGGGAACAGGGTTTCAATGAACTGACGGAGAAACCGCGGCCCGGTTTCCTGAAGATGCTTCTGGACCAGTTCAACAATTTTCTCGTCATTATCCTGATCGTTGCGGCTGTCGTATCCCTGTTACTGGGCGAGTATGTGGACGCCATCGCGATCATGGTGATCGTGGCCCTCAATGCGGTCGTGGGCGTAGTCCAGGAATCCAAGGCCGAACAGGCCCTTGCGGCCCTCAAAAAGATGGCCGCCCCGAACGCCCAGGTGATCCGCGACGGGCACCAGGTCACCATCCCTTCGAGGGAACTGGTGCCCGGAGACATTGTTCTCATTGAGGCCGGGAACTATATCCCCGCTGACATGCGGCTCATAGAGAGCGTCAACCTCAAGGTGGAAGAGGCGTCGCTCACCGGTGAATCGGTGCCCGTGGAAAAGGTGGCCGGCGTCGTGCTGGACAAGGAGATTCCCCTGGG
>JAFGPH010000047.1 GCA_016926135.1 Deltaproteobacteria bacterium | reverse complement strand
TGCATTTGCCGCCAGTTTCGGGGGGTCGTCGAAGCCGCGGTGCACAAGCCTGGTCCTGGCCGGGAAGTACGGACAAGACTCCTTTGCGTTGTCGCAGAGGGTGATCACGTAGTCGAACTCCAGGTTGCCCAGCGAGTCGATATCTTTCGATCTCTGCCCGGAGATGTCCACCCCCGCCTCGGCCATGGCCTTGACGGCACGGGGATCCACGGGCTTGGGCGCCACCCCCGCGGAATACGCATCGAACTCATTGCCCTTCAAGTATTTGGTCCATGCCTCCGCCATCTGACTCCGGCAGGAATTGCCTGTGCAAAGATACAAGAGCGTGGTCTTTGCAGTCATCTCGATCCTCCTTTGATCAGCATCCTGATAGCGACGGCACACAGGATCATGCCTGTACTCAACACCTGCCCCATGGTCAATGGCCCCAGAATGTATCCGAGCTGGATGTCCGGTTCCCGGAAAAACTCAAGAAAGAACCGAAACGCCCCATAGAAGAACAGGAAGAGGCCGACCATGCTCCCATCTCGAAACGGCCTCCTGCGGAGCAGCCACAACAGCGCGAACAGGATGGCCCCTTCCATGATGGCCTCATACAACTGGGAAGGGTGGCGGGGCAGGGGACCCCCCAGCGGAAACACCATGCCCCAGGGAACTTGCGTAGGTCTACCGAAGAGTTCACCGTTGATGAAGTTGCCGATCCTTCCCAGGCCAAGCCCTATGGGGGCCGTGACCACCACGCTGTCCGCCACGGCCCAGAAGGGCATCTTTTTGACCCGGCAGAATAACCATCCTCCAACAATGCATCCCACGAGACCGCCGTGAAACGACATGCCCCCGTGCCAGACGGCAATGATTTCGATGGGGTGGCGGAGGAACTCTGCCAGGTTATGGAACTGATAGAAGAGGACGTATCCCAGTCTTGCCCCTGCAATGAGACCTATGAAGACGTAAAACATGAGGGCATCTACCAGTCCCCCCTGGAGGCCGATGGCCCTGGACCGATCCTGCCTTGGGATCAGGAGATAGGAGGCGACAAATCCGAGTACATACATCAGGCCGTACCATCGGACATGGAGCGGGCCGATCCGAAAGAGGTCGGGTCCGATCTGGGGATAGGGAATCATGCTATCCGCCCTGTTTGCCGCAGGATAGCTCGCAAAGCAGGCCCCCATTGCCGCACTGGGCTGTCTCGAATTGCAGTATGGGATGATCGATCCCGAAGCGATGGAAAAGCTCGTGGCGGATTCTTTCGGCAAGGGGTTCGGTCTTGCTTACAAGCTGATCCGTCACCTCCACGTGGCAGGAAAATGCGATGCTGCCGGAACTGACGTTCCATGCGTGCAGGTAGTGGACCCCGCATACGCCCGGAATGGCCTGGATTGCATTCTTGATCTCATCGAGATCCAGGTTTCTAGGGGTGGCGTTCATGAGAATAGCGGTGGCCTCCCTCAGAATGGACCAGCAGTTCTTCAGGATGAAGATCACGATCAGAAAAGAGAGCAGGGGATCCAGCCAGTACCAGGGCCTGAATACCAGGATGATGCCGTTGGCGAGCACGAGAACCGAGGTCAGCATGTCCCCCACCATGTGGAGAAAGGCGCCCCGCACGTTGAGGCTGTGTTTTGAGTCCCGATGGAGCAGCCAGGCTGAAAGGCCGTTCCCCAGGATGCCCACGGCCGCCAGATAGATCACGATCTGACCGATCACCGGTTGCGGGTGCCTGAATCGCACAAAGGCCTCGTACAGAATAAAGACCGCCGCTGCCACCAGAAGGGCGACGTTGATGGATGCCCCAAGGATTTCGGCCCGCTTGTACCCGAAGCTATGACTCAGCGACGGCCCCTTCCTGCCGATACGAAATGCAAAATAGGCGATCAATATAGCGGTGAAGTCGCTGAAATTGTGGACCGCGTCCGAGATGAGGGCCATGCTGTTGGCATAGAGCCCCCCTGCCACCTGGGCCGCAGGAATCAGCAGGTTGATGGCAAGGGTGATGAGGAGCCGCGGACCGGTGGTGTCGCTCATATCGACTGCATGCCCGTGCTCTGCATGATCATGGCTACAGGATTCTTCCATCTCCAGGTGTCCCCTCTCAGACGCTCACCTGTGAGCGCGCGTATCGCGCGCGCCTTTGGGCTTGCCACAGAACAAGTTGATCAAATCGGGCTCTCAAGCGTTCGCCCTGAGGTATCGAAGGGGGAACGCCCCCGTTCATGCTTCGATACCTCAGCACGAACGGAACTCACGGGTGAATGTGCGCAACTTATTCTGTGACAGGCCCTTTGTGCCCCCATCTTGATTTCGGGCATCATTCTGCCTTCTGATGCTCACTATAAGGATTCGCGGCCGCAACATCAATCCCGAAATCCCAGGGGCACTTCAGGTTCCAAGCAGGATCCGGCCTGGGATGAGACGGGTCGCTCTGCTGATCTGCGTGAAAGGTGATTTCTGAAAAGTCAAATTCCAATGCAAAATGACCACGAAAGGGTCATTTTGCATCTTTCACCAACACCTTGAAAAAATGGCTTCGATTGTTTCGGGGAGGCTTGATTCATCCGCATCGCAGATCGAGCACGAGAGGGACAGGAGTTTTGTTCCTCTCAGGACACGCCGAAGAACTGGGTGTAGGCGTGCTTGGCAACCCACTGGAGCGAGCGGAGCCATGACTGGGAATAGTGGCTCACCTGGCAGTTGCAGGTGGAAAGACACGTACGGGTGCAGCGTTCCTTGAGAGCTTGCTCACTTTGCATGGGCCTGAACCCCTCGCCCCCATGAATTCACGCTGAGAGGCAACGTGAGGATTCTTTTCCTTCAGGTCTTTCAAACCCAACGTCTTGGTTGCATGGAAATCGACAATCCTTGGGTTCTGCCTTTTGCACTGAGCACAATACGCCGTGCACAAAACCAGGGGAAAAGCACGGAATTGTTTCCGTATCTCCCGCAGCACATCGAGCCCGTCGGAGTTTCCCATCTCTTGATCCATGACCACCACATCTGGCTAGTGCTCCCGGATCAGCTCCATGCAGCGCGATGCCTCTTCCGACGTGATGACCTCGTAGGCTTCTTCCGAAAGCTCCAGCTCATAGAGCATCCTGATCGCTTCATCATCGTCGAAGATCAGAATCTTCTTCACGATGCCCTCCTCAAACCATCTGCAAAACCCTTTTCAATTTGTCCCTCAATCCCTCTTAACGACCAGCCCTTCTCTAAATCGGCAAATGCAGCCATGCAAACACCCCGATCATCTTGAGGCCCATGTAGAACATCACAATGATGAAAATGTATTTGAGCTGCTTGGCTGGCAAAAGGTGTGCGGTCTTCGCGCCAACGATGGCCAGGGGGATACTGCAGCCGGCGAGCAGGATCCACTGAAGCCAGTTCAGATAGCCCGTTGAATAGGGAGGAAGGCCCTGCACGCCTAACCCGTTGATCAGATAAGACAGGGATCCGCCAAGGGCCGTGAAGATCATGAGGGCGGTAGAGGTGCCTACGGCCTGGTGCATCTTGAACTTCAGGAAGAAGACCATGATAGGGATCATCAGGACGCCCCCGCCAATACCGATGATGCCCGAGACGATGCCCAGTGGGATACCCCACAGGATGAACGCAAGCGCGCTGTCTGACGGCTCCTCCGTAATTTTGATGGGTTTGGCCGTGAGCATCCGCAGTGCGCCGAGGATAATGGCTATTCCGAATGCGACCTTCAAGACCCCTCCCGGGAGGTGCGCGGCGATGAAGGCCCCAAAGAATGCCCCGATCGCGCCTGCAATGCCGAAGATGACCCCTGCCTTCCATATGACGGCCCCCTTTTTGTGATGGGTCATGGCGCCGCTAAAGGCCGTGGGAAGGACCACCAGAAGGTTGGTGCCGAAGGCGATTCGAATGGCGATCGTGGGATCGACGCCGATGGATGTCAATGCCCAGAACTGAACAGGCACCATGATGAAGCATCCCCCAACACCCAAAAGACCCGAGGCGAATCCGACACCCAAACCCGTGACTAACAATGCAATAATCTGAGCAGTCTGTATCTCCATTTCTGTCCCCTCCTAATCTATTTGTGTTTTCATTGACGAAGAGTACGGCTGTTTAAGCCTTGCAGAGGTTTTGCCTCTGAATATCGGGCAGCTTCTTCGTCAACTCGGAAATCTCGGGCGTTTGTTCCAGCCAGTGTTTCATATTACCCAGCATCGCGGCGGCATAGGGACTCGATCTTTCGTCTTGAAGTCTATAGTGAACCCACAGGCCGTCTTTGCGGGAACTCAGAAGACCTGCCGCCTCGAGGATTTTGACATGTTTTGAAACCGTGGGTTGGGAAACACCCAAGGCCACCTGGATTTCGCAAACACAGAGTTCTCCGTGCTGCAGCATCTTGAGGATCTTGACCCTATTCGGGTCCCTCAGTGCCTTCATGACCTTGATGAACTCTTTCACCGGCCATCTCCTTGTGGATTGGATGATATAAGTCCTGGACCAAGTCTCAGGCAGCGCCGCGCAATTGACCGGGACAAAGGGGCCGTTCTTGCATGGGCTAAGGTGATGGATGGCCCAGGCGAGTAGTTCCTTCCCGAACCCGGTAGGGCCTTCAATGAGCACAGGGCACTCGCTTTCGGAAATGTCAGCAGGCGCCGGCCAACTGGCGGCTGAGGGAAGGCTCATCCGTCTTTTTATCCTTTCTCTTCATTATGTGAAACACTTGATGCGCTTTGTGACATGTTGCTCAGATCCTTCGACATATCCGCTTTATCCTGTGACATATTGAGCCTCCTCAATTGCTTTTCATCGCCCAGCCCTGGCGGTTAAGCCATGCGCATTCCCCGAGAGAAGTCCTGTTGTCTTCAGGAAATCACTCAGGGCATCCGTCATCGCTTACCTTCCTCAATGCTCAACCGCTACTTCCTGCGGCCTTGTCCGGAAGGTGTGGTAGGAGAGATAGAGTGCCGGAATAAGGAACAGACTGTCCCGGATCACATACCACACCATGGCAGCGCCCCCCGTCCCCTCGGCGCTGGTGCTGAAGCAGCCGCAGTCGATATCCAGGCCCCGCGCCAGGTTGAACACCATGGCACTCAGGAAAATGACCAAGAGAAGGGTAGCAAGCGAAACACTTCCTTCCCTAAAAAATCCGGAAACAAGAAAGACGCCCAGCACCAGTTCCAGCCAGGGAAGCATGATCGCCGTGAGGTTGATCAGGATATCCGGGAGGATCTGGTAGTTGTAGACCACCTTGGCAAAGGCGGCAGGATCGGCAATCTTGTCGACACTGGCATAGATGAAGATTCCTCCCAAAATCAGGCGAGCGATCAGTGAAAACACTCTTGCCCGTCTTTCCATCCCCTCAAATCCTCCCTCAAGAAGAGCCATCTTCATGCTGTCCGGTCGGCAGCCCCGCATCCAGCCACCGTGTCCATCCGTTCACCAGGACCTTCACGTTGTCGTAGCCCCGGAAGTAAAGCTCCTTTGCCAAATCCTCACTCAGCATGCAGTCTTCGCCGTCGCAATAGACGACGATTGTTTCTTCAAGGGAAACACCGGCCAACACCACGTCCAGGTGTTTGTCCATGTCTTTGAGGGGAAGATTGCGGGCGCACAGGATGTGACCCTGCCGATAGTCCTGATCTGATCTCGCATCCACAAACACCGCTTTTTGTGATGCGCACAGTCTCCTCGCCTCCTCAAGGGTGACGGCCATGCTTTCACCCTGGTCGGTTGTGAGCCTTGCCTCCGGGGACCAGTCTGCGAAAAGAGCCATCCTGTTGGAACGGAATAAGTTTATGGCCGCACCGCAGCACAGCGCGATCAGCAGTATGCTCACCCCCTGCCACAATGCACGGACCCAAACCCGATTCCTTGCCCCTGAGCTCTTGAGTTCCATTCTACCTTCCACACTTCAGGTTCATCGCACGGGCGCCTCATCTTGAAAACCAGTGTGTTGTCTTGAGACATATCTTCACGAGCATCAGCATCACGGGCACCTCTATGAGCACCCCCACCACCGTGGCCAGGGCCGCACCGGAAGACAGGCCGAAGAGCATGGTCGCCGTAGCGATGGCCACCTCGAAGTGGTTGGAAGCCCCGATCATGGCCGAAGGGGCGGCGTCCTCGTATCGGAAACGCAGCACCCTTGCCAGGATATACGCGAGCCAGTAAATGAGGTTTGTCTGGATAAAAAGAGGAATGGCGATCCATAGGATGGTCAGAGGGTTCGATAGAATCACATCGCCCTTGAAGGAAAAGAGCAGGATCAGCGTGATGAGAAGGGCAATGATCGTGATGGGTGTCAGGATGTGGAGGAACTTCTCCTTGAACCATGCCTCGCCTTTTGCATGGATGATCGCCCTTCTGGAGATATAGCCTGCCACCAGAGGAAGCGCCACATAGATGCCGATGGAAAGTGCCAGGGCCTGCCACGGAACAGGCAGCCGACCTACCCCAAGAAGATATCCTCCCAGCAGACCGTACAGCACGAGCATGGTGAGGGAGTTGATGGCCACCATCACAAGGGTGTGGGCATCATTGCCTTTGGAAAGGAACCCCCACACAAGGACCATGGCCGTGCAGGGGGCAATCCCGAGGAGGATGCA
>JAFGPH010000327.1 GCA_016926135.1 Deltaproteobacteria bacterium | reverse complement strand
CTCCACAAGGCCTTCCGTGGGCTCAATGAGGCGGTTGATCATTTTGAGGGTTGTCGTCTTGCCGCACCCGGAAGATCCAAGCAGGACCAGGGTCTCGCCCTGCGCCACCTCCAGCGAGAGGCCTTTTACGGCGTAGGATCGCCCTCCGTCAAAGCTTTTGGATACGTGGCTCAAACGGATCATGGGCCGAAGGTCTCAACCTCCCTTTTCCTGCTTGTGGATGAGGGGGTTAAAGATCTGAACGGGCAGGCTGAACGTCCTCTTCATCATGTTCACCAGGCCGGCGCCGACTGCAGACGGGTCCAGGGGAGTGAGTTTCGGATCATCGATGGGCCCAGACACCTTGACGGGGATGGAGACGAGTGTTCCACCCAGGATCGTCCTCACCAGGGGGATGAATTTGACGATGCGATCCACTGTCCGGAAAGGGGCCACGAGCATTCTTCCGTCGATCGTCCGGTCCACCAGGTTGACCTGCCCCTCAAAGCCGATCTCCATGTCCACCCCATCGAAGACCGCCTCCTTGGGTACAAACACACCGTTCCGAATCTCGCCTTTGACGGAGACACGGTCATAGCCGATCCCTTCCTTTCCAATGTCCGGAACCCTTCCTGCCAGGATCTCCGTAACGTTGAGGAAGGAGAGGATCCTCGCAAAAAGGATGTGCTCCTGAATCCTGCCCTTCTGCGCGGAAAAGTCCACGCTGCCCCGGAGTGAACGGAGCAGTTCCTCCTCCTTCCCCTCTCCCCGGATCTCCGCTTTCAGGTCAAACTCGCCCGTGGCCTTCCTTTTCCCCTGGGTAAGGCAGTCGATCGAGGGGAGGACGTCGTGATCGTCGGCCATGGCGTCAAACCGGAAGGACAACCCCCCGGGGCTGACAACGACGGATCCCAGCGTGGAGATCCCGCACACCTTCGCCTCCGTAACCCTGGCCTCCACCCTCTTGGGGCTGAAGAGGGCACCCGCCTTCAATGAGCTCCAGGTGAACCCCCCGGCAGTGAGGCGGTCAGAATGAAGGCGAACCTCTCCGCGGAAAGGGACGTCAAAGGCCCCCTTTCTTTCCTTGCCGGGCTCTTTCTTCCCCCTTGCCGGCAAATAGGGCTTGATCTGCTCCCAATTGAGGATCGATGAATAGAAGTCCAAGTCCACGACGAGTCCCTCCGGCTTCATCTCCAGAGAACCGCCTGCCGAGAATCGGGTCTCTGCCCATACAAAAACTGCGGTTTCCACCTCCACCCGCCTCTGCTCCGCCTGGAGGGCAATCCTGTCAATCTCCACGTGCTGCGGGAGAAAGTGAAGCACGGAGAAGTCGTCCGCCTCCACCCTTCCCCGCGCCCAGGACTCCTGGGGGCGATCCTGAACGAGGTGCACCTGAAAATCACCTTCTACCCACCCGTACTGCGATTCATAACCCGGAAAGATCCTGTCCATGGTGGCCTCGTTCAGTTTGCCCGAGAAGGACAGGGTCATCTCTCGATCCGTGAGCCGGAGGGACAAATCGGCATTGGAGTCTTTGTCTTGGAGAAGGATTCTGTTGATCAGCCAGCGGCCGGGCTCCCGGCGGATATCCAAGGTGATGGAAGGCCCGTCGCGGACGCTCGCCACTCCCTGAAGGGCGAGCGATTTCTCGCCATCCCATGTGAGATGCATGGGCTCCAGAGAGAGGACGGAACGCACATGGACTTGCCGTCCCCTCCAGGAAAAACGGGTGAACTCCTCTATGGTCCGGACCCCGATTTCTCCCGCAAAATCCAACTCCGCCTTCTGAAGGCCCCTCAGGGGGCCAAGATTTCCCGTAACGTTCAACGAAGTGTCCAGAATGCCTGCCTGGACCTCCTGGAACTGGATCTTTTCCTGATCCGCCTCGAATTTTCCTCTCTGCAACCCCACGGGCCAGGGGTGCAGCTTCGTCTCACCGCTGATGTCCAGGATTTCGCCGCTCACCTGGAACCGCAATTTCTCGGGTGTATGGAGCGGGCCCTTGACATGGCCCCGGTGGAGCACAAGGGTTCCCTTCAAGGACCGGATGTGTTGGAGAAACCCTTGGACGAGAGGTTGGGCGGTCAGCCAGGGGAAAACCTCTTCAAGGCAGAACCTGGCATCCCTGAACTCCATCTCCATCGCAGGAATTTCCTTCCATTCGATGCTCCCTGAAAAACTCGACACAGACGATTTTCCCGCCCGGTACCTGAGATCCCTGACCCTGGAGGTTGTCCCCTCGTAGAAGTAGTGCCCTCCCCGCACTTCGATCGGATAGGGAAAGCTTTCGTGCCTGGCCGTCAGAATGAACTCATGGACCTCCACCCTGGCCCGTATGTCGGCCGTCTCCTCCCCGAGAACCAGCTTTCCCTTTGCGCTTCCCTTCAGATCACGGATTCTTTCCAGTTCGCTCAGGAAGGCCTTGTTTTCTACAAACCGTTTGAGTATGGGTGGGACCTGGGCGAGATCCGCATCGAGCTCGATGTCGAGATGAAAGGGCCCGTTGCCTCCCTGGAGACCCAGACCCATCTTCCCGTCCCGCCCTGTGCTGTTTCCATAACGCGCCTCAAGATCGGTCCCTTCCAGGGTCCCTTCTCGGATAACCGCCTGACCCTTCACGTCCTGGAGATCCAGATCGGCACCCGGCACGAAGATCCTTCCTTCTTCCATTCGCCCGGCAATGACCATGCGGTCCAGGTCGAGCAACTCCTCCAGGCTCCTTCCCTCGGACTGAAACGTCACCGTCGGGGCCCTGCCTCCCCTCAGGACGTTGAACACCCCGGCCACGTCAGGATCATCGCCGGCCAGGGAAAGGGCGGTTTCCCTGAGAGAGACGACATCCACTTCCTTGCCCTCAAGCTGCATCCTGACGGGTTTTTCTCCTCCCCCCAGGATGAGTTCCCCCGTGACTCCGAGCCGGGGTTTATCGAGGGTCAGCTCCTTCAGGGAGAACCGGATCCCCTCCTCCCCCGTCCCGGCAGAGCCGGTGAACCGGCCGGCCCTGATGGTGGTCCTCCGGCCTTTCCGGATCACGGTCACCTCGGGGAGAGAACCCTGGATCTGCGCCTGAAGGCTCCTGAGCCCATCCATCTTGACCGTTGCGCCCAGGTCGAGCATGGAGTCTTCCAGCCGGAGAGAATTCTCCGGGATCATAGACTCCACGAGCCGTTGGGGCTGAAACCCGTGCACCTCCACCTGGCCGTCCCCCCTGAATGTCTGAACATCCAGATGCCCGTTGAAGGAGAACCCCTGCCACAGGGTGGAGGCACAGGACACCCGGAAGGTGAGACCTTCGGGGGGAAGCACAACCTCCAGGGCAATATCCCGGAAGGAAATGGAAGGGAGCCCCTCCCGGACCAGTTCGAGCCTTCCGTCGCTCACTTCCAGTTCCAGGTCCGGTTCGCCAAGGACCAGTGGCGCCAGGGCAAGATGGATCGGAACCCCGGCAGGGCCATCCTCCTTTCCCTTTGGAAGAGGGATCTTCAGCTCCGGCGACCTGACTTCTATCCTGGAGATCTCCGCCTTTCCCCGAAGGAGGGGGAGGATTCTGGGATAGATGCTCAGGGAGCCGAGGGTTCCGCTGCCTCCTCTGGGAAGGGTGATCTTTGCGTGCTCCACCTCGATGTGCGGCAGGGGCAGGTAGGAGAGTTCCAATTTCCGGAGGTCGGCCTCCACTCCCACTTTGTCGGAAAGGAGCCTGACAACCCTGTCCCGAACGGACTCCATATGGATGAGCCGTGGGGCCAGGGCGAGGAATCCCAGGACCAGAATGACCAGGATCCCCAGGGAAACCGGGATCCATCTCAACGCCTTCGTGCGTTTGCCGACCGTCGTTTTCATGCCAAGGCCATCACGTCCCTGACCGTTTCTGTACCCATGAGTTGCGGTCCTGAGAGACCACCCCCCGACCGCCCTGAGTACACACGGACGTTGTAAAGGATCCGTTGAGACACGGAACTAGAAGCTCTCAAGCACCACAACGCTGCGGGCATGAACCGGACAGGCACCGGTCGTGATCAGGGGACCGCTTCCTTGCCCATGGATATCATCCGGCGAAGGTCGGGACGTATCGACGACGAGGCGCCACCTACGGCCGGCAACCTCGGGGAAGGGGCACACCAGTGAGTCTTCCGACATGTTGAGCACGATGTGCAGATCCCCTTCCTCCGGGGCGAGCCCCCCAAGGGTGTAGGCAAGGACCCGGGCGTTCGGGTCGCTCCAGAGCGGCTCGTTCAGATTGAGACCGTGCCAGGTCACATCCGGAAGTCTCTGACCTTCCAGCCTGAGCCCCCTCAGGAAGTGCCTCCTCTGGAGGCACGGGTGGCGTTTTCGAAACGCGATCATCTCCCGCACAAAACGGAGCATGTCCCGGTTCGTCTCCGTCAGGGTCCAGTCGAACCAGCTCAGCTCGTTGTCCTGGCAATAGGCATTGTTGTTTCCCTGCTGGGTCCGAAGCACCTCGTCCCCCGCGAGCAGCATGGGCACCCCCTGGCTGAGGAGCAGGATCACCATGAAATTCCTGGCCTGTCTGCTCCTGAGGGCCAGGATCTTGGGATCGGCTGCCTCTCCCTCCATGCCACAGTTCCAGCTCAGGTTCTCGTCCATCCCGTCCCGGTTGTCCTCGCCGTTGGCTTCGTTGCGCTTTTCATTGTAACTGACCAGATCGTGCAGGGTAAAGCCGTCGTGGCACGTCACGAAGTTGATGCTGTTAATCGGGAGCCGGCCCTGGTGCTGGTAGAGGTCACTGCTCCCACTTAAGCGGGTCGCCACCTCACTCACCAGGCCCTTGTCCCCTCGGACGAACCTGCGGATCACATCCCGATATCGACCGTTCCACTCGGCCCACCGGAAGCCCGGAAACCCGCCAACCTGGTAAAGGCCACCCGCATCCCATGCCTCTGCGATAATGGGGGTGCGCGCCAGGTCGTCCGAGAACTCGATGTTCCACAGGATCGGCGCATTGTGCATGGGCTCGCCGTCTTCCCCCCGGCCGAGGGCGCTCGCCAGGTCGAAGCGTAATCCGTCCACATGCATCACCTTGACCCAGTACTCCAGACAGGAGATAAGAAACGAGCTCACCACGGGGTGATTGCAGTTCACCGTATTGCCGCAGCCGGTATAATCCCGGTAGATGCGCCGATCCAGGGGATCCAGGTGATAGAAGACCTCGTTGGCGATTCCCTTGAAATGGATGGTGGGCCCATCTGCACCCGCCTCGGCCGTATGGTTGAGGACCACGTCGAGGATAACGCTGATATCGGCCTTGTGCAGGGCCTTCACCATGTCTCGGAACTCCCGGAGGAGCGTTCCCGCGTCGCGGGTCGAACCATATCCGGGATGGGGACTGAAAAAACTGTGGGTACTGTACCCCCAGTAATTGGAAAGCCCCATGGCAGCGGAGGTCTCGGGGAGGGCTTGGGGGTCGAAGGCCATGACGGGCATGAGTTCCACGGCAGTGATCCCCAGTTCCCTGAGGTAGGGGATCTTCTCCACCAGGCCCGAAAAGGTCCCAGGGTGGATTACCCGTGAGGAGGGGTGGGATGTAAAGCCTCCCACGTGGAGTTCACAGATCATGGCCTCCTCCGGCCGGTGACGGAGGGGTTCGTCCCCTTCCCAGTCGTAGTCCTCTTCCACCACGATGGCCCGCATGGAGGAAGCCGCGTTGTCCCCGGGCCGGCTGGCAAGTTGGCGGTCCCACAGGGCCTCTGAAACGGCCCTTGCCCAGGGATCCAGCAGGTCCTTCTCCCGGTCGAAACGAAATCCGGTCACCTTCGTGTTCCCCGGGCCGTCCACGCGCCAGGTGTAGAGCACCCCCGGCCTCAGCCCCTCCACGTAGACATGCCAGAAGAAGAAGGTCCGGTTCTCTTCAGGGTCGAGTCGGACCACCTGGAACGGGTCAGGACTCCTGGCGTCCTCGTACAGGCGCAACTCCACCTGGGTGGCATGCCGGCTGAAGACGGAGAAATTGACCCCCTCCGGGTCAACCTTCGCGCCTGGCGGATACCTCCATCCCGATCGTGTCCTGTATTCTGCCATGTTTTCTTCTCTTCCCCTCACCTTGTTCCTTGCACCTTTCCGTGCTCTGCCCCTCAGACCGCCTCTTCGCCCTCATCCAGGGAGACGGGAACCGGTTCCACCCTCCAGATCTTCTCACTGTACTCCCGTATGGAGCGATCCGACGAGAACTTGCCCATCCGTGACACGTTCAGGATGGACATGCGAGTCCACTTCTCCTGGTCCCCGTACGCATCGCTCACCCTCTGCTGGCACTCCATGTAAGACGGATAATCCGCCAGGAGCATATACTCGTCGTGGTTGAGGAGGGAGTCCACAAGGGGCTTGAACAGGTTTGGATCGCCGGCCGAGAAAAAGCCGGAGCCGATGAGGTCTATCGCATCCCTCAAATCCGCGTTGGCCTCATAGCACCCACGGGGATGATATCCCCTGACCTTCACGTCATTCACCTCCTCGGCGGTCATGCCGAACAGGAAGAAGTTCTCGGCACCCACCTCCTCCCGGATCTCGACGTTGGCGCCGTCCAGCGTGCCGATGGTCAGGGCCCCGTTCATGGAGAACTTCATGTTCCCTGTGCCCGACGCCTCTTTGCCTGCCGTGGAAATCTGTTCGGAGAGATCGGCCGCCGGATAGATGTGGTGGGCGTTCTTGACGTTGAAATCAGGGAAAAACACCACCTTGAGACGTCCTGCCACATCCCCATCGCTGTTGACCACCTCGGCCACCGAGTTGATTAGCTTGATGATCAGCTTGGCCATGAAATACCCGGGGGCAGACTTCCCCCCGAAGATCACCGTCCGAGGCGTGATCACCAGGTTTGGATCCTGCTTCAGCCTGTTAAACAGGGTGACGACATGGAGCACGTTCAGGTGTTGCCGCTTGTATTCATGAATGCGCTTCACCTGAATGTCGAAGAGGGTATCCGGGTTCACGACGACCCCTGTCCGCTCCCTGATGATGGATGCCAGGTGCCGCTTGTTTTCCCTCTTGACCCCCTGCCATCTCCTCCGGAACTCCCCGTTCTCCGCATACGACTCCAGTTCGTTCAGGTTGTCCTCGAGATGGCTGATCCACCGATCCCCGATTTTGCCTGTGATCAGTTCTGTCTGCCGCGGGTTGCTGAGAACCATCCATCGTCGCGGGGTGACCCCATTGGTCACATTGTGGAATTTCTCCGGCCAGTACTCGTAAAAGTCGCGAAGGATCGTCTTTCTCACAAGATCCGAATGGAGTCCGGCAACCCCGTTGATGGCATAACTCCCCACACTTGCCAGGTGGGCCATACGCACGAATTTCTCTCCCCTTTCGTCAATGATGGAGAGGCGCGCCGCCCGCTCTCCGTCATCCGGAACCTTCTGCCGCACCTCCTCGAGAAAGCGGTGGTTGATCTCGTAGATGATTTCCAGGTGCCTCGGAAGGACCTGCCGGAAAAGAGGCAGGGGCCATTTCTCCAGGGCCTCCGGGAGCAGGGTGTGATTGGTATAGGCAAAGGTATTCCGGGTGATGTGCCAGGCTTCGTCCCATTCCATGAAGTGCTCATCCACGAGGAGCCTCATCAACTCCGCCACGGCAATGGAAGGGTGGGTGTCGTTGAGCTGGATGGCGTTCCACTCGTGGAAGGTATCCAGCTTGTTGCCCGACAGGAGTTGAAAACGGATCAGGTCCTGCAGGGAACAGGAGACAAAGAAATACTGCTGCGCGAGTCGCAGGACCTTTCCCGTGGCCGGTTCGTCATTGGGATAGAGGACCTTGGAGATGGTCTCGGAGGCCATCTTTTCGTCCACGGCGCCATAGTAGTCCCCCACGTTGAAGGCCTGGAAATCGAAAGACTCCACGGCC
The DNA here is from genome assembly GCA_016926135.1 of Deltaproteobacteria bacterium. The sequence continues at coordinate 8,091 of JAFGPH010000327.1, read as the reverse complement.
TGAGCGCTCCACAGCCGGAGCAGGTTGACGGAAGGGACCCCGTAGCCGAGGATCGGGGTGTCATACGCCACGCCCTTGACGACCTGGTGGGGAACCCATCGCACCCGGTACCTGCCCTCACGATCATGGTAGGATTCCGTATGCCCGCCCAGGTTCACCTCGTAGGCGATCTCCGGCCGCTCGATTTCCCAGGGGTTCCCCAGACGGAGCCATTTGTCGGTCATCTCCACCTGCCAGCCGTCCCTGACGGCCTGGTCAAAGAGCCCATACTCATAACGAACTCCATATCCAACCGCCCTGATTTCGAGGGTGGCCAGGGAATCCATGAAGCAGGCCGCCAGCCTGCCCAGGCCGCCGTTACCCAGGCCCGGTTCCTCTTCCTGCCCAATCAGGGCATCGAAATCCAGCCCCAGCTCGGTCGCAGCCTGCCGCATCTCCTCATAGATTCCCAGATTGATCATATTGTTGACGAGTTGGGGACCCATCAGGAATTCGGCCGAGAAATAGCTCACCACCCGCATATCCTCTCTCACGATGGCTTCAATGGTTTTGATCCAGCGGCTGATGATACGGTCGCGCACCGTGTAGGCCAGGGCCAGGTACCAGTCGTTGCGTGTAGCCGTAGCCGGCAACCTGGCCTCGCGATAGTAGAGATTGTCCATGATGGCCCGGCGCAGGGTTTCGACGCTATCGCCGGTACGATGGTCATTGCAGCCCGTCCTCTGACTCTCCAGGTCTTCTCCGAATGCGGCCATTTCGTCTCCTCCCGAATCCGTTGCGTTCCCTGCCCGCCTTCAAAGCCTGCCCGGCGCGGTCGGCGGTCATCCCCTTCTTCAGGTCCCGATCTTCGATTCGATCACCTTCTTCGTCTCCTGGGCAATCCTCAATTCCTCGTTGGTGGGAACAACCAGAATCCTCACCTCCCTCTCGGGGATCCCGATGTCACGGATCACGCCTCCCGGCAGGGCGTTTTGTGCCCGGTCGATCTCGATCCCCAGCTTTTCGAGCCCCCTGCAGCAGAGTTCACGGACGACAGGCGAGTTCTCTCCGACGCCCGCCGTGAAGACCAAGGCGTCGAGGCTTCCCATGGCGGCCAGGTAGGCCCCGATGTACTTCTTGACCCGATAGGCGTAGAGATCGAGGGCCATCTCTGCCGGCCGGTCGCCTTCATCTCTCCTGCGGATCACCTCCCTCATGTCGTTCGCGCCGCAGAGCCCCTTCAGACCGCTTTCCTTGTTCAGGAGATCATCGATTTCCTTCAGGGTCATGCCCAGGTGGAAGGCCAGGAAGAACGGAAGGGCGGGGTCCACGTCGCCCGAACGCGTCCCCATGACCAGCCCTGCAAGGGGGGTCATCCCCATGGTGGTGTCCACGCACGTCCCTTCCTTGATGGCCGCCATGCTGGCACCATTGCCCAGGTGAATGGTGATCAGGTTCAACGACTCCGGGGACCGCTTCAGATAGGCGGCCGTTCTCTCCGCAACATAGGCGTGCGAGGTGCCGTGAAACCCGTAGCGCCGTATTCTGTGTTCTTCGTAGAGTCGGAAGGGAATCGCGTAGAGGAATGCCTCCATGGGAAGGGTCTGGTGGAAGGCGGTGTCGAATACCGCCACCTGCAGCGAATCCGGAAAGATCTGCCGGGCCACCTCGATCCCCAGCAGGTTGGGGGGGTTGTGCAGGGGAGCCAGGGGGATGTTCTCCCTGATCGCTACCAGGACCCCCTCATCGATGATCGTGGGCGACCGGAAGGTCTCTCCCCCGTGGACGACACGGTGCCCTATGGCCGAGATCTGGGACTTGTCCCCGACGACGCCCCGTTCGGGATCAACCAGGAGATCCACGATACGTTTCAGTCCGCCCTCATGATCGGGGATCCTCTCCTCTTCGACGATCTCCCTCCTCTCCCCTGTGGGCAGGACGGTCCCGTGGGTGAGAAGGCTGGTCTCCTCGCCGATCTTTTCAGCCGCCCCCGAGGCCAGAAGCCGCTGCCGGTCCACGTCGAAGAGCTTGTACTTGATCGAAGAGCTGCCGGTGTTGATCACGAGAATCTTCATTTCAGGCCTATCCTTGTGCCTGAATGGCCGTGATGGCCACGGTGTTCACGATGTCCGTGACCGTGCACCCCCGGCTCAGGTCGTTCACAGGATGATTCAGCCCCTGGAGGACAGGACCGACGGCCACCGCCCCCGACGACCTCTGCACCGCCTTGTACGTGTTGTTCCCCGTGTTGAGATCGGGAAAGATGAATACCGTCGCCCTCCCGGCCACCTCGCTCTGAGGCATCTTGGTTTTCGCCACACCGGGGTCGATGGCGGCGTCATACTGGATGGGGCCCTCGATCTTGAGTCCCGGGAAGGATTCCCTTGCCATCTCCCTGGCCATGCCAGTCGCCTCCCTCACCTTGTCCACGTCGGCCCCCCTGCCCGAAGCCCCGGTCGAGTAAGAGAGCATGGCCACGACCGGTTCGATGCCGAAGGCCTTGGCCGTCTGCGCGGAACTGACGGCGATATCGGCCAACTGCCCTGCGTCCGGGTTGGGATTGACGGCACAATCCCCGTAGACCAAAACCCTCTCCGGCAGGCACATGAAAAACACGCTGGAAACGATGGAAAAACCGGGTTTGGTTTTGACAATCTCGAAGGCCGGCCTGACCGTGTCCGCCGTGCTGTGGACGGAACCGGAAACCATGCCGTCCCCGTGCCCGCTGCGGATCATCATGGTTCCGAAGTAGCTCACATCCCTCATGACATCCCGGGCGTTGTCCAGGGTCACCCCCCTGTGTTTCCGGAGCTCGAAATAGGCCCGGGCGTACTCTTCCCAGTGATCGGACCTGACCGGTTCAATGATCTGGACACCGTCCAGACGCAGACCAAGCTGATTGATCTTCTCCCGGATGCCCCTCTCGTTGCCCAGCAGGGTGATGTCCACCACACTCCTGCGGAGCAAAATCTCCGAGGCCCTGAGAATCCTCTCCTCTTCCCCTTCGGGCAGGATGATGTGCTTCTTGCCGGTCCTGGCCTTCTGGATGAGATCGTACTCAAACATTTTGGGGGTGACGACGGTCGTGCGCGTGGTAATGACCCTCTCGCTCAGCTCCCTGAGGTCCACGTTCCCTTCAAAGACGGCCAGGGCCCTCGTGATCTTCCGTTCGTCCCCCGGCTCGATGGTGGCCTGGATCTTGTCCACGATGGTCGCCGTGGGGTACGTGTTCTCCTTCACGCTCAGAACGGGAACCATGGAGGCGAATCCTTGAATCAGCTTCCACACAGGCCCCTCCGGCTTCAATCCCCCGGTCAGGAGGATTCCCGCGATGCTTTCCATGGAAGACGATGCCGCCGCGGCCAGGCAGGCGACGATGATGTCGGCCCTGTCTCCCGGCGTGATGATCAGGGAACCGTGCTCGATCCTGGACAGGAAGTTCTGCAACTGCATGGCGGCGACCGTGAAATTGTGGGCATGGCGATGCAGCCGGTCCTCTCCGCACAGCACTTCGGCACCAAGGACCTCGGCAATCTCACCCACCGTGGGCTTTCCGAGATACCCTTCTTCCGGAATGGCGTAGACGAGTTGGTTCCCGGTCAGCGCCCTCTTCCTGAGGGGACCCATGATCGCCTGAACCCTGGGGGGGTCTGCGCGGTTGATGATGGTGGCGACGGTTTTACATCCTTTCTCGGCCAGGGACTCCCAGGCCAGTTCGATGGACTGAAGGGTCTCCTGCGTGCTTTTCTGATGGGCATTGGCAACCAGCAGGACCGGGCATCCCAGGTTCTTGCTGATGTCCGCATTGATGTCGAACTCGAAGGCCGCAAAGGCGCTCTCGGCATCGGTCCCTTCACACAGGACGAACTCGCACGTGTCCTTCAGCTCTCTGTACTTCCGGATGATGATCTCCAGGAGCAGACCCTCGCCGCTCTCGGCAACCACCCTTCTCCCTTCGTGGGTGGTGAACCCGTACATCCTGTCATAGGGGATATCCAGGCCGAACCGGGAGGAAATGAGCTGGATGCGATGGTCTTGCTTGCCGGGTCTATCCCCCCCCGGGATGAGGGGGCGAAAGTAGCCCACCCGCTTGATCTTTCTGAGCAGCATCTCCATCAGGCCGAGGGAAACCACCGACTTTCCGCTCCTTGACCCGGTCGCGGTGATGTAAAGGCTGTCAGACATGGGTCCTCCCCTCCACGATCTCTCCTTCCTACATCATCTGCGCGGGCTGCCCGGTACAGGACAGCACAGTGCTCCAGAATCTTCCCTTCGGGTCAATCTTCTTCCGGCTGGAGACGGCCAGCCGAATGGGGACATGGGTGAACTCCCCCTTCCAGTGACCGACAACCATGTTTGTCCGGCCGCTTATACCGGCGTGGACGGCGTTGTGACCGAGCTGAAGACAGAAGGCCGAATCCCTTGGATTTGCGGGCATGCTGCGGATCGTGTAGCTGGGATCGATGTACTTGAGATCGATCTGGATACCGGCTTCCTTGAAGTGCGCCCTGATCCTGTCCCTGAGGAAGACGCCCACATCGCCGAAGCGAATGTTCCCGGAGGCATCCCGCTCCTCGTTGAGCCCCACCAGGTCCTGCCCGGCCCCCTCTCCCGCCACCACCACGGCATGGCCTCTGTTCGCCAGCCTTTCCTGGAGAGCCTTCAGAAAACCGTCGAGGGAGAAGCGTGCCTCCGGGATCAGGCAGAAGTTGACATCGTTGTTGGAAAGTGCGGAGTAGGCGGCGATGAACCCCGACTCGCGACCCATGAGCTTCACCAGGCCGATGCCGTTGCGTGCGCCCGTCGCCTCGTTATGGGCGGAATAGATGGCCGTCCTCGACTCGGAGACCGCGGTCTCAAAGCCGAAGGAGGCTTCCACATAGGAGATGTCGTTGTCGATGGTCTTGGGGATGCCGATCACGCCGATCTTGAGAGCCCTTCTCCCGATTTCCTCCGCAATGGCCTGGGCCCCGCGCAGGGTACCGTCGCCGCCGACCGTGAACAGGAGACCCACGTTCATGCGCTCCAGGGTATCGACCATTTCGGGGACATCCTGGGGGCCTCGCGACGTCCCCAGGATCGTGCCGCCCTCCTTGTGGATGTTGCGGACCTCATTCGGGTTCAGTTCCAGGGGCGTGTGCCCGTGCCGGTAGGTCAGCCCCTCATAGCCGTAGCGGAAGCCGAAAACCGTCTTTACCCCGTAGTGGTGGAAGAGCCCCATCACAATGGCGCGGATCACGTCGTTGAGGCCCGGACACAGGCCCCCGCACGTGACGATTCCGCACTTCAGCTTGGACGGATCAAAGTAGATTCGCTCTCGCGGGCCGGCCATCTCGAAGTGCGGCGGCTCCTTGCCCGCATCGACGAAGGCCTTGATTCTCTCCAGCCGGTGGTGGTAGAGGACGTGATCCCTATCGCCCACAAATTGATTGGTGGACATGGGCGAAGGGATGCGGCCCTCCCCCAGAACCGGTATGCTCAGATCCAGGTCATCCAGGTCCATCGATCCAGCCTCCACAACCATATAGAGCCCGTCAAGAAATAACCTTCACATTCTCATCCCGATTTCCGCTCATGCTGAGGTATCGATGCATGATCGGACCGTTCTCCTTTCGACACCTCAGGGCGAACGGGCAGAAAGCCGATGAGAGACGTTATTTCCCAACGTCTCCTCAGCCCTTCCCTGCACTCCCTAGAACATGCTCGTTCTTGTGCTTCACCAGCTCGATCACGGCGTCCCGGGCGGGTCCGAGGTACTTGCGGGGATCGAATTCGCCGGGATTCTCTGAGAAGATCTTCCGGATGGTTGCCGTCATGGCCAACCTGCCGTCACTGTCGATGTTGATCTTGCAGACCGCGGAGCGCGCCGCCTGCCGAAGCTGTTCCTCCGGTATGCCCACCGCCGCATCCATCTTCCCTCCGAACCTGTTGATCGCATCCACAACCTCGGGCATGACCGACGAGGCCCCGTGCAGCACGATGGGAAGATGGGGAACCCTTTGTCTCACCTCTTCGAGGATGTCGAAGCGCAGGGAAGGCGGATCTTCCCCGGGCTTTACCTTGAATTTGTAGGCGCCGTGGGAGGTGCCGATGGAGATAGCCAGGCTGTCCACGCCGGTCTTCTCCACGAACGCCACCACCTCCTCCGGCCGGGTGTAGTGGGACACTTCGGAGGCCACCTTGTCCTCGATTCCCGCCAGGACGCCGAGCTCTCCCTCCACCGTCACGTCCCTCTCATGCGCGTACGCCACGACCTGGCGTGTAAGCCTGGCGTTCTCCTCGAAAGGATGATGCGAACCGTCGATCATGACCGAAGAAAAGCCCGAATCGATGCAGGATTTTGCAAGATCGAACGTGTCGCCGTGATCCAGGTGCAAGGCCACAGGGACACCCCCTCCCATCTCTCTCATCATCTCGATCGCCCCCATCACCATGTGCGGCAGCATGGCCGGGTGAACGTACTTCCTCGCGCTCCCCGAGCATTGCAGAATGACCGGCGATTTCGTCTCCACGCATCCGATGATGATCGCCTCCAGTTGCTCCATGTTGTTGAAGTTGTATGCGGGTATGGCGTACCCGCCCTCCAGTGCCTTCCTCAACATCTCCCTCGTGTTCACGAGTCCAAAGTCCCTGTAGCTCTTGGGGCCGGCCATGGTATTCTCCTTTTAAAAAGGTGGGTTTTCTCTGGCCAACAAAAAGACGATCGATTTCCGTGTTCCGTTGTCTAATCCCTGTGGGATGTTGGAGTGATGGAGTATTGGAGTGATGGAGTACCGGTGACGTTTGAGGCTCTTTCTTCCTGTCCATTACTCCAATACTCCAGCACTCCATTACTCCGAACTCTTCTTTGTAAGCTGCGCCGCAACCGCGCGCGTCGCCTTCTCCACCGCCTCAGGGTCACCCAGGTAGAAGCTGCGAACGGGGGTCAGGTCGTCTTCCATCTCGTAGACCAGAGGGATGCCCGTGGGGATATTGAGCCCCACGATCTCCTGATCCGGGATCCGGTCCAGGTATTTGACCAAGGCCCGAAGGCTGTTCCCGTGCGCGGAGACGATCACCCGTCTTCCCTCCCTCACCGCCGGTGCGATGGTATCGTGCCAGTAAGGGAGAAAGCGCTCCACCGTGTCCTTCAGACACTCCGTGAGCGGGACTTCCTCCGCGCTCAGAGAGGCATACCGAGGATCCTTGCCCGGACAGCGGGGATCGTCCGCCGTGAGTGCCGGCGGCCGGATGTCGTAGCTTCGGCGCCAAATCTTCACCTGATCCATGCCGTGCCTTTCCGCCGTCTCCCCCTTGTTCAGTCCCTGAAGCGCCCCGTAGTGGCGCTCATTCAGCCGCCAGTGGCGGTGGACCGGAATCCACATGAGGTCCATCTCTTCGAGCACGAGCCAGAGCGTCTTGATCGCCCTCTTGAGCACGGAGGTGTATGCCACGTCAAAGACATATCCCTCCTTGAGAAGCGTTTGTCCCGCCTCCACCGCTTCCCGGGTCCCCTTCTCGCTGAGCGGCACATCGGTCCAGCCCGTGAATCGATTTTCCTTGTTCCAGGCGCTCTCTCCATGACGGAGCAACACCACCTTCTTCATGACGGGAAGCCCTCCCTTCCACTCAGTCGGCCCACAGCCACCTTCATGACAATCGCCTCATATTCTCATCTTCTCAGATCGATGATCTCCATCCTGTTGTTCGCCTCCGGGTGCTTCGACGAGGGGCCTTCCGTCAGGATGACGAGGTCTCCCTCCAACCCGTGGTCCTGAAGCCACTTCCGCGTGTAGATCCTCCAGTCATCGGGATGATCCGGTTCATGTTCGGGATGAACGCCATAGGTGAACTGAAGGCGCTGGCACGTGGCCTCCTGGGAGCTCACCCCCAGAATCCACACCGGCAACCTGTAGCGGGAGATGGACCTGGCCGTTGTTCCGCTGTGGGTGGGCACGACGACGAGGGCCGGTGTGACCCGTTCCAGTGCGGCCTCCACGCTCCACGCAATCAGATCCGGCAGCGTGACCCTGTCCTCCGGGTCGGCGGCATCCTTCAAAGCATCTCGAACCCGCTGCGCCGGCCGATGGGGCTCAATGGCCGCGGCTATCTTCGCTAGCATAGCTACCGACT
>JAFGPH010000326.1 GCA_016926135.1 Deltaproteobacteria bacterium | reverse complement strand
CGAAATCAAAGCCGCTTCCCAGGATGTCCGTCCCCAGAAGCCCGTAATCGCGGGCCGCTGCGATACCGATGTTGAGTCGCTTGACGGCCAAGGGGTACTCCGCCCTGCAGTAAATGTAGCCATAATGGGCGCCCACGGCCCTCGCCGCAATCAGCATTCCTTCAAGAACCGCATGGGGATCCGCTTCCAGTACGCTCCGGTCCATGAAGGCCCCGGGATCCCCTTCGTCCGCATTGCACACCACATACTTCACGTCTCCGGGCGACTTACGCGCAAATTCCCATTTCATGCCGGTGGGGAACCCCGCTCCTCCGCGACCCCTCAGACCCGACTTCTTCACTTCCTCCACGACCTCCTCTGGGGTCATTTCCAACAGGGCCTTGCTGGCGCCCATATAGCCGTCCCTGGCAATGTACTCGTCGATGCGCTCCGGATCGATGGCCCCCCTGTTTTTCAGTACGATCAGCATCTGCTTGGAGTAAAAAGGAATATCGTCCATCGACGGGATCGTCTCGGCAGAAGCGGGTTCCTTATACAAGAGCTTCTTGACGGGCCTCCCCTTGAGGAAGTGCTCTTCCACAAGGAACGGGATGTCTTCCGGCTTCAGCTTCTGATAGAAAATCCCGTCCGGCTGGACGATCATGACGGGGCCCTGGGCGCAGAAACCGTTGCACCCGGTCTCAATCACCCGGATTTCGTGCTCCAGCTTATGCCTGGCGAGCTCCTGTAAAAGGATTCGTTTAACCTCCTGACTTCCCGATGCGAGACAACCCGTGCCGCCGCAAAGAAGCAGGTCCGATCGGTACGTACTCATTCTCTGGCCTCCTCTGTCCGCTTATGATCAGATCATTCCGCCTTCATCCTGGCCAGGGCAAAATCGGTCTGCACCTCCCCCATCAGGATGTGCCGCTTGAAAACCTGGCGCATCCTGTTCCTGTCCATATGCTGGTACACGACCGGATTCTGGTCCTTCATTTCCACGGTCACGTTCGGTTCACTGCTGCACATCCCCATGCACCCGGAGGTCACCACGCGGATGTCCTGCCTTTCCGTCTGTGCAAGCTCCTCCAGCAGGGCGTCCATAACCTCCCTCGCGCCCGCGGCTATCCCGCAGGTCCCCATGTGAACCGTGATTTTCACCGTAGCCCCGCCCTCCCTGAGAGCGGTCGCCTTTTTGGCACTCTCCTTGATCCTTTTGAGATCCTCAATCGTCAGCTTGGCCATCTTGCTCCTCCATGGCGTCACTTCTTCTGCTTATGCCTTTTTCAGTTCCACAATGCCGTCGCGAATCACCTCCGTCAGGTACCGGATGACTTCGGGGTGGTTGACCGGCACATCCTCCAGTTCCTTCTTGACTTCCCGCGTATCCAGGGAAAACACCCGGCCGTCCACTTCATGGGTGTACAGAATGTCCACCCATGGGTTTCCCATGATCAGACTGGTCAGGGAACGGCCCATATCCCCCATCGGCGCGAGATCGATGTGATCCCGCCGGAAGGAGGCTGTCACTTCCGTCCCCTCTCCTTCCCTGGACTGGATGTGAAAATCCCCTTCACACCTCCTGGAGGCCTCCTGAAAAAGGGACAACCCCAGTCCGACTCGCCGGGTCGTCCGGGTGGTGAAGAACGGATCGGCGACCTCCTTGAGCATCTCGGGCGACATCCCGCGTCCGTTGTCTCGGATCCTGATTTCCAGCAGGTTCTCCCTGCTCTTCTCGATTACCGCCAGGTCAATGAGGGTCGCTCCCGCCCCCACGCTGTTCTCCATGATGTCCAGGATGTGAAGGGAAAGCTCCCTCAATGATTCAGTATCCTCCTGCCGGCAGTCTCCTTCAGGGCCATTCGCAACTCATCCACGCAGGCAGATTCAAGCAGGAAGGAGGTCCAAATGCTCCCGATATCCTGCAAGAAATGGGCGTCGGAGAAAGTAACGATAGAGTACCCCTCCACAGCCGGAAGCTCGCGATTCACGTTCTCCCTCTTGAGGTGACGCGATATCTCAAGACCGTCCAGGGCCAGGCCGGGGGGAATGAACCCCAACTGACCCAGGATACTGAAACCTTCCCTGTTCACGTGAGATGCAATGCTCAGGCCGTCCAGCCGGTGCACTTCTTCCACGACCTGACTCAGTCTCAGTTGTGCAGCACCTATAAGGAGACGGTCATTGAAACCCTCCACCTCATCGAATTCGTTGGCCACGACCTGATCCCCGAAGAGTTCGGGCCTGTTGGTTCCGCGAAGGTGGCCGTAGATCGTCTCCTGAAGGGCCAAGGCCTGCTTCTCCGTGTCAAAAATGGCCAGAGTGTGCACCTCCTCCGCCGAATTCACCTCCATTCCGGGAAAGACCTTCAAACCCCTCTCCATACCGACCCTCATCACGGCTCCCACGTTTTCAGCCGAGTTGTGATCGCAGACAGCAATGATCTCCAGGCCCATCTCCAGGCTTCTCTCCACGATGGCCCTCGGGCTCATGTCCAGATCAGCACAGGGCGAGAGGCAGGAGTGAATGTGGAGATCTGCCTTGAACTCCCTCAATCGTGCACCCTGCCGATCCCGAGTTCATAAAGACGGCCGGCCAGATGAAAGGCCGTAAGAGACGAGAGGAGAAGGGGGATGCCCTCCTCATCGGCCTTGTTTTTCGTGTCCTCATCTGGATTTCGGCCGTTCACCAGGATGATGGCCGCGAGTTCCCTCAGCACACCCACGGCCACAATGTTCTGATGGGACTGGATCGTCAGCCAGACCCCTCCCACGGTCGAGTTCGCCATCACGTCGCTCAGCAGGTCACCACAGTATCCCCCAGCCACCTCCCGGTCAAGGCCCTTTGCCCCTGCCACGAGTTCCATGTTCAAATGGTCCTGTATCTCTCGCACCTTCACTTCTTTAACCCTCCCGCTATGGAACGTTTGAGAAACATGCATCTCTCAGGGGAAGCCCGGCCGTCCACCACGTCTTCTGCAAAGGTGCGGCAATCCGGAGAACCGCAGAGGGCACACTCTTTTCGGGGAAGCCTCTGAAGCAACTGCTCGATTCTCTCCTGCCTCTCGATCGCATCGGGGATGGAGAGGCGCTTCAGTGGATCGTTCAGGGGGGATCTCACTTTGTTACTGGCAAACCACCCCTCCTGATAGGCCTTCTGCACCCTCTTAATGCTTACCCTTTTTTCAACACCGAACTTTCGAACGATTTTTTCCAGTGTCCTCTTGGCCTGATACTTGTCCGCCACGGTCAGGGGGCCCCCAATGCAGCCTTCGGAACACGACCTGAATTCAATGTACTCCACATCGGTGAGGAGCCCCATTTCGATCTTCTCCAGATAACGAATCGTCTCCTGCATCCCGGAGACCGCCAGGTAATTGCCGAGCCCCAGGCCCGCGATCTCGCCGCCCGACCCCCCCCAGCCGATCCCTACCCCGCTGGAGTGGTGCAGAATCACCTCCTCGTCGACTTGCCCCAGGTGCCTCTTGACGGCGTGAAATACCTCATTGATCCCCAGGACGCCATTGATGTGCGAAGCCTCCAGAAACATGGGCTCCTTGATGGAAAGCATCTTTGCGGAACAGGGCGACACGTGATAGATCCCGAATTCATCCGTATTGAACACGCCCTCACAGTAGAGGCGTCTCTTGAGTTCCCTTGCCGCAATCTCCCTCGGCGCCACGATGGGCAGGATATGATCAAGCAGCGAGGGAAAACGATAGGCGATGAGGAGGTTCACCACCGGGCAGACCGGTGAAATGATGGGCCAGTTGACCTCGCGCTTCCCCTCCCGGCACTCCTGGATGAAAAGCTCCGTGGCCGCATTGAAGAGCTCGTGGGTGTATGCCTGATCGTAGACGTACCGGAATGCCTTTCGCACGGCCAACAGGATCTCGTTGGGCGTAAACTCCTCCCCGAACTGGGTGTAGAGTACCGGAGAGGGGCCGATGATCGGATAGCGGTTCAGCTTCCCATGATCGCTACCCGTTGTCACCACCTCGACCGCGCCTCTGGGGCAGACCCTGACACACTCCCCGCAATCGATACAGACACCCTCGATCCGTGCCTTCTGATCCTCCCTCACCCGAATCGCCTTGGTCGGGCAAGCCTTCATGCAGAGCACGCACCCGTTGCACTTCTCCTCCACGATCTGTACGTAGTGGGACGGCATTCTATCCTCTGCCTTCTCCGGTTTCATGCGCCGGCCCTGAAGGTCATTTTCAGATGTGTGCCCTTTCCCATTTCAGATCGGATTTCAAGATCATCCGTGTTTCTCTGGATGTTGGGCAATCCCATCCCCGCGCCGAAGCCCCTCTCCCTGTCTTCCGGGGAGGCCGTGCTATACCCTTCCTGAAGGGCGAGATCGATATCCTCGATCCCTTTCCCGTCATCCCTGACTTCGAGAAGGATCCCATCGGTATCCACCGACAGCGTCAGTGCCCCATCCCCCCCGTGCATCACCACATTCATCTCAGACTCATAGGCGCAGATGGCCACCCGCCTGATGATATCCGCGCCGAACCCTATCGTCTTCAGGAGCCCCTGGACCTGAATAGAGACCTCCCCCGCCTTGATGAAGTCCTTTGCCTTAATGGCGAATTCCCTGGTCAGATGGGGCATCGAAAACCGCCGATTCTAGACCGTCACCTTTCGTTCCACTCCTCGAAGTCCTTCCCTGAACAGGCGCCCGCAGGCCGTATACATGGTGAAAGGGGTGGAAAGGATGGGCAGGTCGTGATCCCGCGCCTGAGAGATCATACCCTGATCAGGCCTCTTACCCCTTACAATAACCAGCGCAGCAATGCCCGCGATAATCGAGGTGCGAATCACCTGAAGATTGTTCAGACCGGAGAGCAGCAAGACGCCCGCCGTCGGGCCTGTCAGGAGGTCGCTCATCAGATCGCTTCCCGCAGCGGCCCGAACCGTCATATCCAGCTTGTGTTCGCCGAAGATGACCTCGGCCTTCAGTGCCTCTTTCACGTCAGAAAGCTTCACCCAATACCTACCCGATCCCTTCCCTATTCGTACCTGTTCAGAACATCCACCACCCTGTCCGGAGTCATCCCACCATGGGTATCGCTGTCCACCACAATCACCGGTGCGAGCCCACATGCCCCCAGGCACCTCACGGCCTCCAGGGAAAACCGCCTATCCTCGGAGGTGCTTCCCACCTCCAGCTTAAACGCCGCCTGGAGGCGATTCAGGATCTCGCCGATCCCCTTTACGTAACAGGCCGTACCCATGCAGACCTTGATATTGTGCCGTCCCTTGGGCACCATGGAGAAAAGGGAGTAAAAGGTGACGACCCCGTAGATCGTACTCCCCGGGATATTGAGCCTCGTGCCAATGTAGTCCTGGAGTTCGACGGGCAGGTACCCCGTGATCCCTTGGGTTTCCTCGAGCACGGGGATCAGACATCCCGGTTTGCCTCTGTGGGCCTCGATGATCCGGTCCACCTTGGCCATTACCTCGGGGGTGAGATCCGCATTGATCGTGTGAAACTCCTCAGCTCGCAACATGGCTATCTCTCCTCAAAAGCTGGCCGCATGGCGCGGCGATTGCTGACACATCCAAAGGCATCCGCATCCGGAACCCCTTCTTCCCTTTTCGCAGGAGCTAGGCCTTCCGGATGCTGACGGCACAGACCTTGAGTTCCGGTATTTTCGCCGTCGGGTCCAGAGCCGAGTGGGTAAGCACGTTGGCCGCAGCCTCCGCGTAGTGGAAAGGAATGAAGAGAGTCCCCTCCACGGCCTTTTCCGAGATCTGGGCCCTGACTCGGATCTCACCCCTCCGGGAAGCCACACGGACGACATCACCCTCCCTGAGTCGGCAGGCATCCGCGTCACCGCGGGAAATCTCCACGAAGCACTCGGGGGCGAGTCTGTTCAGGTCTCCGCTTTTCATGGTCATGGTCCCCGTGTGGTACTGATAAAGGACCCGCCCCGTGGTGAGGTAGAAAGGGTACTCCGAGTCAGGAACCTCGGCGGGCGGTATCCATTCCAGGGCATGAAACACGCCCAGACCGCACGTGAACTGGTCCATATGCAGACAGGGCGTCCCAGGATGATCGGTGCCCGTGCACGGCCAGTGGATCCCCTCCCTGCGGAGCCTGTCATAGTTGATGCCGCAATAGGACGGCGTCACGATGCCGATTTCCTGCATGATGGCCCGGGCGTTCTCGTACTTCATGGGGTATCCCATCTTCCCCGCCAATTCGGCGATAATCCACCAGTCCTCTCTGGCCTGACCCGGGGGCTCCACGGCCTTGCGAACACGCTGCACCTTGCGTTCCGTGTTGGTAAAGGTGCCTTGCTTTTCGGCAAAGGAGGCCGACGGAAGCACCACATGGGCCAGGCGGGCCGTCTCGGTGAGAAAGATGTCCTGCACCACCAGGAACTCCAGCCTCTCCAGGCTCTTCTTGACGTGGGTCAGATCAGGGTCGGAAACCATCGGGTTTTCCCCGATGATGTACATGGCCTTTATGGTCCCTTTTCCCGAAGCCTCCATCATTTCCGTCGCCCCAAGGCCCGCCTTCTCGGGCAGGCTCTCCACCCCCCATGCCTTGGCCATCTTTTCCCTCAGCGCCGGATCGCTTGTCCTCTGGTATCCCGTGTAGACGTTCGGAAGAGCTCCCATGTCGCAGGCCCCCTGGACGTTGTTCTGACCCCTGAGGGGATTGACGCCCCCGCCTTGCACGCCCACGTTTCCGCAGAGCATGGCCAGGTTGGCAAGGGACTTCACGTTGTCTGTCCCGGTGATATGCTGGGTAATGCCCATGGCATACAGGATGGAGGCGGCAGGAGCCCCGGCATAGAGTCTGGCGGCCTCGATGAGCTGATCCCTCGGGATCCCCGTGATGCCTTCCACATACTCGGGCGTGTATTTTTCTACCGTCTTCTTGACCTCGTCCAAGCCCACGGTGCGGGAGGTCACATACTCCTCATTGTAGAGCCTCTCCTTGATGATCACGTGCATCATCCCGTTGATCCAGGCCACGTCCGTGCCCAGGTTCGGCCTCAGCCAGTGCGTGGCTAAACGGGTGATGTCGATCCGGCGGGGATCCACCACGATGAGCTTCGCCCCCTTGAAACTGACCGCCCTCTTCACGTAGGAGGAGAGGACGGGATGATTCTCCGTCGTATTGGAGCCGGTGATGAGAATCACATTGGCCTTCTCGATGTCCCCAATGGGGTTGGTCATCGCACCGCTTCCGAACGCTGCGGCCAGACCGGCCACGGTGGAACTGTGTCAGAGCCGGGCGCAGTGATCCACATTGTTCGTGCCGACTACGGCCCTTGCGAGCTTCTGGGCCAGGTAGTTTTCTTCATTGGTGATCCGCGCGCTGGAGAGAAAACCGATGGCATCCGCCCCGGATTCCTTCCTGACGGCAGACAGCCTTTCCGCCACGCACTGGAGAGCCTCATCCCAGGAGGCCTCCCGAAAACTTCCGTTCTCCCGGATCAGGGGGGATGTGAGCCTTGCCTCGTCATGGATGAAGTCAAACCCGAATCGACCTTTCACGCATAGGCTGCCGAAGTTGGGCCCCACATCCTCCACGCCGGTCACCTTCACCACCCGCTTCCCCCTCACATGGAGATAGAGCTGGCATCCCACGCCGCAGTAAGCGCAGGTGGTGCGCACCCTCCTGGACTCCCCTCTGATCGGCCCCCTGGACTCAAAGTCCTTTTTGCTGACCAGGGCCCCTACAGGGCAGGCCTGAACGCATTCCCCGCAGAAGACACAGTCCGAGTCTTTGAGGGAACGGTCCCCCCTGGCCACGATCTTCGATGCGCTTCCCCGGTACCCATGACTGATGGCGTTGTTCACCTGGACCTCGTTGCAGGCCTGAACGCAACGGCCGCACAGAATGCACCGGGAGAGGTCCCTTACAATGAAAGGGTTCACATTCTCCACGAGATAACGGGGTTGGGAGGGGACGAAGCGGTTCGAGCGGATCTGGTAGCGTATGGCCAGATCCTGCAGGCGGCATTCGCCGTAGACAGGGCACAGGTCCTGATGCTCCTTTGTCTCCATGGCCTTTAACTGGAAATCGGTCCACGAATCCATGTCCAGATCCTGGGCCAGGCAATTGTGGTGGCCCGAGGAAAGGAGGAGTTCCAGATTGAGCCGCCTCGCCTGAACCACCTTCGGGCTCTCGGTCCTCACCACCATCCCCGGGGCCGCCGGGGTGGAACAGGCCGCCAGCAGGGTCCTGGCTCCCTCCACCTCCACGACGCAGATGCGGCACGCACCTGTAGGGCTCGCGCCCTTCAGGTGGCAGAGGGTCGGGATGTCGATGCCGTTGCGCCGGGCCACGTCCAGGATCGTCTCACCGGGCGTAAAGGCGAACTCGTGGCCGTCCATGACAAACGCGTATGAAGATTCCATCGTTACCTCATGCTCAAAAAGAATGAATGGACTTTTCTTTTTCTGGAAACATCCATAGAGATAAAGAAGATAGAGCAGAGCGCAATTGCTCTGCCCTCCAACAAAACCATGGGAATATAGCAAAAAAGGCCGGACTTTCAAACCAATTTTTGCTTCCTTTCCGAAGGCCTTCACGCCCATGAGGCTGCCTCAGTTACCACCGGCTTCATTGAACCCGGCGATATCCCGTCACGGCCCCCTGGTCCCGTAAAAATCATGAGAAAATTGGCTTGACAAGCAGGCATTTTGAATATAGAAAGATTATTTTTTAATAAGTCCCTGCGGTTTTGCATTTCCCTTCCAGGGAGACCTGAGGATCCCAGGGGCTAATTCTGACTTCGGCATTGAGGCTATGGCGGAAAAAAAGGCAAAAGGAAGAATCGTTATCCAGAGGGAGCGATGCAAGGGGTGTCAGCTCTGCTTCGGGGTCTGTCCCAACCACAGGATCGGCCCGGACGACTCCCTCAACAAGAAAGGCTATTTACCGGCTCGATTCAACGAAGAGATCGAGGAAGGCCAAAAGGGCTGCACCGGGTGTGCCCAGTGCGCCACTGTTTGTCCCGAAGTAGCGATAGAGGTGTACCGTGCCTAGTGAAAAGATGTTGATGCGAGGCTCCCACGTGGTGGGCGAAGCCGCAGTACGTGCCGGTTGCCGTTTCTATGCCGGATACCCCATCACTCCCCAGAACGAGTTGCCTGAATATCTTTCAGCGCGCCTGCCTGAAGTGGGCGGTACATTCATCCAGGCGGAAAGTGAGCTCGCTTCCATCAATATGGTCCTTGGGGCTGCGGCCGCCGGGGCTCGTGCCATGACTTCGTCGTCCTCACCGGGTATCGCCCTGAAACAGGAAGGCATCTCTTACATGGCGGGCCAGGAATTGCCCGGCGTCATTGCGAATATGATGAGGGGCGGACCCGGCCTGGGAAATATCGCACCTTCTGCGGCGGATTACTTCCAGGCCACCCGCGGTGGAGGCAACGGGGACTATCGTACCCCTGTTCTCGCGCCTGCGGGGTGCCAGGAACTGGCCCATCTCACCTTTACGGCCTTCGATCTCGCGGACAAGTACCGTACCCCTGTCCTCATCCTGGGCGACGGTCTCATGGGTCAGGTCATGGAACCGGTGGTCTTTCCGGACCCCATCGACCCTGCGGACCTGGGCAGAAAGGAGTGGGTCCTGGACGGATGTGAGGGACGGGAACCAAGGGCCATCTTTTCCATGTTGTTGAACACGGAAATCCTCTCCCGCCACAACGTGCACCTCCAGGAGAAATACGATCGGATCACGGCCGAGGAACAGCGTTGGGAGACCATCCAGGCCGACGATGCCGAAATCGTGGCGGTGGCGTACGGCACCGCCGCCCGTATTGCCGAAAGCGCCATTGAGAACCTCCGGGCAGAGGGGTTCCGGGCCGGACTCTTCCGGCCCATCACCCTCTGGCCATATCCCATGTCACCCTTGCGTCAACTGGCCGCCCGGGTGCCCAAAGTGGCCGTCTTCGAACTCTG
>JAFGPH010000325.1 GCA_016926135.1 Deltaproteobacteria bacterium | reverse complement strand
CGCTTACGCGATCTTCTCCCTCCAGCCGTAGGGATCATCCTTCTCCCCGTACTGAATGGCCACGATCTCGTTGTACAGCCGATGGGAGAGTTCCCCCATCCTGCCTCCTGCCACGACGAAGTCCTTTCCCCTGAAGGTGATCTGACCCACGGGGCTGATCACCGCTGCGGTCCCGGTGCCGAAGGCCTCCTTAAGCTTTCCGCTCTGCGCAGCGCTGACCAACTCCTCGATGGCGAGGGACCGCTCCGTCACCTTCAGGCCCCAGTTCTTGACGATCCGGATCACCGAGTCCCGGGTGACCCCGGGGAGGATACTTCCCGTAAGGGGGGCGGTGATCACCTCGCCGTCGATGACAAAGAACATGTTCATGGTGCCCACCTCTTCGACGTACTTCCGGTGGGCCGCGTCCAGCCACAGGACCTGGGTGAACCCCTTTTTCTTGGCCTCCTCCGCCGCCAACAGGCTCGCAGCGTAATTGCCGGCCGTCTTGGCCTCGCCCGTTCCGCCCACTGCCGCCCTCACGTACTTGTCTTCCACATGAATCTTGACGGGGTTCAATCCTTCTTTGTAATAGGCCCCCACGGGCCCGATGATCACAAAGAAGAGGTAGTTGTTGGCCGGACGAACGCCCAGATGGGGCTCGGTGGCCAGCATGGTCGGTCGGATGTAGAGCGAAGTCCCCGGGCTCCTGGGCACCCAATCCTTATCCATGAGGATGAGCTTCTTCATACCCTCCATGACAAAATCGATGTCGAGTTCCGGCATGCAGAGCCTTGCAGCCGAACGGTTCATCCTCACGTAGTTCTCCCTGGCCCTGAAAAGATAGATGCTGCCGTCCTTGCCGCGATAGGCCTTCAACCCTTCGAAGATCTCCTGGCCATAATGGATAGCCATGGCAGCAGGATCAATGGCAAGGGCATGGTATGGCTCGATCCTGGCATTGAACCAGGACTTCCCCTTCTCCCAGTCCATGAGGAACATGTGATCCGTAACGATGTCTCCAAACCCGAGATTGCCCTCATCCGCGGGCTTCGGTTTTACCTGGTCCGGCCTGGCCGGGGTCACCTTCATTTCCATCGTCTTCAAACCTCCCCAAACGCATTCACACAAATTAGTGGGTGCTATTAGCACAACAGAACCCCAAAGACAATGGCATATTTGATGCCCTTGCGGAAGGGGGGAGGGTACCGAGTTCCAGGAGGACCGGCCCGTTCTCGCAGCCGGACTCCAAGGGAACCCGGCATCGTTCAACTCATTTGACTCAAGAAGGCTTCCTTCTAAAGAATAGGGAATACACACGGTGGCACACCACGATCAATGTGAGCAACAGAAAGGCTGCTGAGATGGGTTTTGTGACGAAGATGGCCCAGGATCCGTCTGATACGATCAAGGATTGCCTCAATCCCTCCTCGGCAATAGGCCCGAGAATGAGGCCCATGACGATAGGGGGCAGGGGGAAGTCGAATTTGGTCAAAAAGTATCCAACAACCCCGAACAAGAGGGCCAAACCCACGTCGAACAGAGACGAGTTCTCCGCATACGACCCAACAAAGCATAACACCAGGATTACGGGAATGAGTATGGCCTCCCGGACCTTGAGGATGGAAGCAAAGAGGTATGCCCCGAGGTAGCCATAGGCCAGGACCATGAAGTAGGTGACCAGCATGGTGAAGAAGATCGCGTACACGAACGGGGCCGAATCTACAAACAGGGTGGGCCCCGGGATAAGACCATGAACCAGGAAACCCCCCAGCATCACGGCGGTGATGGGGTCACCCGGAATTCCTAAGGTTAGAAGGGGGATCAGGGCTCCACCGGTGACGGCATTATTGGAAGACTCCGAGGCGATCACCCCTTCCACATACCCCGTCCCGAATTTCTCGGGGGTCTTGGACGCCCTTTTGGCTTCCGTGTAAGAGACAAAAGACGCGATGGCTGCGCCCGTGCCGGGAATGGCGCCTATCCCCGTACCGATCAGGGAGGACTTCAGAAGGGTCATCTTGAACTTGCCCATCATCCTGAAGACGCTCCACAGACCGACCTTACCCTCCATCTTTTCCAATTGGACCTTCTTGACTCCCTGCTCGGTCAGGGAGAGCGCCTGAGATATGGCGAACAGTCCCACAAGGAGCGGGAGGAGCGGCAGACCTCGGGTCAGATCAAGGATACCGAAGGTGAAGCGCTCCACCGTTCCCATTTTGTCCTGCCCGAAGCAGGAAAGGGCGAGCCCTAAGGTGCCCATGATGAGGCCTTTGAGGAAGGACTTCCGGCTGCTCGACGTTATCACCATGATAATGCCGAAAACGGCAATGGCAAAGTACTCTGCATAGCTGAACTCAAGGGCCACCCTGGCAATCAAAGGTGCGCTGAAGCTCAGGATGATCACGCTGATGAGCCCCCCGATGAAAGAGGCTACCACCGCCACGGTGATAGCCTTCTGCGCCTCCCCTTTCTGGGCCATGGGGAACCCGTCAAAAATGGTGCAAATGGCTGCGGGAGTCCCCGGGGTGTTTATGAGCACGGCACTCACGGCACCGCCGTAGAAGGCGCCGCAATAGACGGCAACGAGCATGCTGATTCCCAGTACCGGATCCATGCTGAAGGTCAGGGGAAGCAGTACGGTCACGCCGACCATCGCTCCCACACCCGGTAGGACTCCCGCCATGATCCCAAGGGGGACGCTGACCAGGAGCATCGCGATGACCTTGAGATGAAAAGCCGCCTCTATGCCTAACAGGATGTCATGCACCACGCTGACTCCTCCCTAGAAAAGACTGCCAGAAGGAAGCCATGCCCCCAGCAGGACTTCAAACAGGTAGTAAATGGCCGCTGTGATGACCGGAGGAACAACGATGAGAAGCCACACCTTGCGCACCCCTAGAATGTAAAAGCAGACGGCGAGAAAGGCGATTGTGGAAATGACGAAGCCGAATAGGGTAGCCAGATACACATAGACAACGAAGGCCCCGAACATGATAGCCGGCTTGCCTTGCAGGAGTGGGCCCAGTCTCCGGGGCTCTCTCTCGACCTTTCTCCTCGTATTGTAGAGAGAGAAGACAATAAGGAGAAGAGATTCCAGGATCAGGGCACCAAAGAGCAGGCGTGGCATGAAAGTGGCACCCAGGCCGACCGCCCTGGCCCGCTGGGCGAGATGGTACCCGTAATCGGGAAATCGGTAGGTGAGAGAGTAGAAGACAATGCCGAAAACCAGCATTAGACTCCCCATCAGAAGGTCTCGTTTGGCTCTCTCCACGTACCCCCCTTCCGCCCCTAGAGGCCTTGCTGAACGCCTGCGATCCGAATCAAGGATCTTGATCAGGGTCTCCAGAGATTCGCTGCAAAGCCCTTCCTCACCTTTACTTCTTACTCTCTGCTGCGAATTCTTTGAAGTATTTCAGGTCGGCAGCGATCTTTTCGCCAAACGCCTTGCTGTTCAGAAACACGACCGGCTGTTGGGCCTTGAGCATGGAATCCCCAAACTCCTTGCTCTTCACCGCTTTGGCGAAGCTCGTTTCGAGCTTTTTGAAGATAGCTGGGTTAAGGCCTTTGGGCCCAAAAATCCCTGTCCAAATGTTCGGGTAGGTCTTGATGCCACGCTCCTCCACCGTGATGACATCCGGTGCCAGGTCCAGCCGTTTTCCGGCAAAGAGGGCAAGAATTCGAAGCTTCCCAGCCTGCTTGAAACTCTGAACGCCGGCGAGAGAAGCGGGCGCCACGTCCACGTGCCCTCCCACCACTGCCGTGACTCCAGGGGCCAGGCCTTTGTAGGGAACCCCCTTCATCTTTATTCCGAAACCCGATTCAAGGGAGAGCATGGCGAGGTGGGGTACGCTTCCCACCCCTGGAATGCAGAAGATGACTTTTTCAGGGTTGCTTTTCGCAAAGGAGACGAACTCATCCAGGGTCTTGTATGGGGTGTGTGCGCCCGCCACCAGGACCAGCGGCAAGTAGGTAAACTGGCAGATCGGCTCCAAGTCAGCCGTTGTGTAAGGAAGATCTTTTGAGAAGACGGTTTGGGTAACCGCCGGGCCGATGGGAAGGGACCCCAGTTCGTACCCGTCCTTCTTGGCCTTCGCCACCTGTGCCGCCCCTATGGTGCCATTACCACCGGGCACATTGATGACCTTGACCGGCTGGCCCAGAACCTTGCCGGCGGCATCGGCCAGGAGCCTGGTGGCGATATCTCCGCCGGAGCCGGCAGGCCACGGGTATACCAGTTGGATTGGTTTTGTAGGATAGTCCTTGGCGAATGCCCCCTGAGGTTGAACAACCGCCAGGAGCCCGGCCACAATGCACGTAATGATCCAAAAAAATGTCCTTTTCCTCATCTGAATACTCCTTTCCCCTAGAGGTTGAGCCCCATGGCGGGAACTTTTGCGGTCCCAACCATCCAAACGAACGCCCTTCACGCGCTATGAAACATCACCTCTTTCATCCACGCCTTGCCTCCGCCGTTGATGTAGAGGCGCAGCTCGGCAGAAGTGGCCGCTTCCGGCGCAACGGTCTCTGCAACATCCAGGGTCCAGTCATTATCCCCGATATAGAGATCCCCCCGGGGTATATCCTCCATATCGTAGACCTGGCCGCCGTATTTGTCCAAGAAGCACATCATGAGCGAACAGGACCCCTTGACGCCCTCGGTTCGTATTCTTGCAGCCATCTTGTATCGCTTTCCCGGAACCACAGCCACCGTCTGCTGAAGATACAGAAATCCGTGTCGGTCGAATTCCAGGCCGGGGCAGGGATAGGGTTTGTTGTTCTCATCCCAAATGATTTTGCCGCCGCCCTCATCATGGCGCCTGGCGAAATTCCAGTACATGGGAAGCCCATCCGGCGCACGCTCCTTGAAGGAGCCGTTCATGAGCTTGGGTAGGATGGGGCCAATCATGCGGTAGTTCCTGAAAAGCCAGAGGTAGTTTCCCCACCGGTCCAATTCGATGACCTGGTGATGTTGCTGATCCGATACCAGCACATGGTTATTCTGCAACACCTGAATGTCATAGAACTTTGCAAAGTAGTTCACCTTGAACTCCCAGACCTTTTCGCCCTTATGGCTCACCTCGATCACCCGGGCATTCTTTGAATCGCAGATCATGGTGTTGCCGTTCTCTAAACGCGCAGCGCACCTGGGCCAGTTGAGGATCTCCTTGGACCCGTCCCCATAGGACCAGACCACTTTCTTCTCCCGAGAAACCTCCAGGATCATGTTTCGGTCGGAATCCGAAATGAGAACGTTGCCGTTGGGCAAAGGATGGGCATTGTGGGGATGCTTCAATCCCTCCGAGTATTGCCAGATGACCTGTCCCTGGCGATCCACTTGGAGACAGCGGTTGCTGTTCCGGTCACAAATAAAAAGCGAGTTGTCCTCCATCTCATAGGCATCGTTGGGGTAGGAGATGTGCGACCCGTCACTCAGCCGCCCGCTCCGATCTCCCCAGTGATCCGAAGTAAATACGAGTTCCTTCTTCCTGTTGACCTCAATGACCCTGTCATTGGTGGTATCGGTGATGAGAACGTTGCCGTTCCTGAGCATCCGTGCGCTATGCGTAAACCGCTGCCCTTCGGAACAGCTCCAGACCACCTGTCCCAGTGGATCCACCTCGACCACTTCGGCACCAAAGCCAAGCTCGTCTCCCCCATCGGCTATGAGCGTATTGCCGTTGGGAAGGCGTTCAACGGTTCCCGGGAACTCCACCATTCCCGGAGCTCCCCTTGCCACCGAACAATACTCACCGGAGTGTCCCACTTCCGCCCTCCTTCTTCTCTTCTACATGTAGCCCAGTCTTCTCAGTTTCTCCATGGCAGCCTCTTTGTCCTGTCGCCGACCGTCTCGTTCCGTGGTGTGTTCCAAGTCCTGCTCCCACGCAGGGATATCGGAGATCTTTCTGGAAGTGCTCTTGGCCCCCAGGGAGCGGTATCCCCTGGCATAGAGATCGTTGAATGGAACCTTGAATGTGTGGTGGGTATCCCAGACGTCCCTTTCCGTGAAATGAAGGATCGGATTGATTCGTGTGTGACCCGGAGAGAGATCCCCCGGTTCACGATAGGTGAAATACTCATCTTGAGCCCTTGCCGGCTGCTCGTCCCACCGCAGCCCCTGGAATACGGCAAGAATTTGGTTGTTCTCCAAGAAGAGATGAAAAGGGACTGTCTTCATCAGATGGTTTCCCACGTAGGATTCTGCCTCGAAAATGAATTCCTCTTCCTCATAACCTATCCTTTCAACCTCTTTCCGATTCCTCCCATTCAGATCCGTAACCTTGACCAAGGTGTTCAGCCTGCCGCCGGCCGCCTTGATGACGTCGTCGTTGCGGCACCAGATCAACTCCAGGCCCCATTCTTTGTCATACCTGTGGAGAAAGGCCTCGATCTCATCAAAGGTGTCATACTCGTCAATGGTGAAGACCCTTGGGAGCTGGAGACGGTCCTCCGAACACACTTGCCGGATCAACCACAAATCGAGCGTGCTGTCCTTGCCCCCTGTCCATGTGATGGCCATCTCCTGTGGTTTGAACCTTGTGAAAGCCTCCCGGATGACCTTCTTGGAGTCCTCCATCTTCCTTACCAGAATCGCATTTCGCTCAACATCCATTCGTCCCTCCTCCCTCGACAGAACCCCGCATGCCGGCTTCGCACTATTGTGTGCAACCAACCATGGAGAACCTCAATGCACCAGCAGCCCGGACGACTTCTCTTCCATTTCACGGAGCACAGGCACGACGTCTTCCAGGTGGGATCTCATCTTTATACATGCACCGTCTGAGTTGCCCTGACGGACGAGCTCACAGATCTCGGAGTGAGATGTCATATCGTGGATGACTCGATCGGCAGGCTTGATATTCAGGATGAGTTCTTCCGTGATATCCATCAGGATGTTGATAAGGATCTCGTAGATCGGGTTGTGGGAACACGTGGCAAGAAGTCGATGGAAATCGACATTCCAGGCGACATACTCATCACCGGGCGCCTCGGGCATCCCTTTCACCGCCCGAGAGAGCTCCTCCATATCTTCATCGGTTCTCCTCAGTGAAGCCAATGCAGCGACGATGGGCTCCATTTCCAGCCTCACCTCCATGATGTCGGCCACTCTGGCTTTTCCCAATCGAAGGAGATCTTTGATCATCTGAGAGACGGCCTCATGCCTCATGGGCACTACAAAGGCACCTCCTTTCGGACCCCGCCTGATCTCTACGAGACCCGCCAATTCCAGGTTCCTGACTGCCTCCCGGACGATCACACGGCTCACACCAAACATCTCCGTAAGCTGCTGCTCCGTGGGCATCTTTTCCCCAGGCTTATATCGGCCGTCAAAGATGGACTCGCGGAGTTGCTCGCCCACCAAGTTCGCAAGGCGACCTGTAGGGATTTGCCTGTAAGCCATGGATTCTACCACCTCCAATCATTAAACGTTTTACCGTGAAAACACACCCCCCTCACCCCGACCCTCTCCCCCCACTTGGGTGGAGAGGGGGATTTTCATCCTCGGGCGTGGCGAGAAGGAGTAACCGGGTCATGCGCGATTCCTCAGTACCAGGACTGGAATTTTTTCCAGAACTCCTTGTCCCTTTCCTTCCACCCGGCCCCAGGAGCATCAAGCCCCCCTCGTCCATTCCTTCACCCCCAACGCGGTTGTTCTGTTGTGCCGGATCCTTCAGCCTTTCATCGGTTCGCCCATGCACCTTGTGATTGAATTGCGGCCCTCTCTTTTCCCCTTTTTCGCGTTCTCCCGGCTCCCAGTAAGAAACGAGGCTCGGCAGATAGGTGGCAATCTGCGGGAACACCATAACATATAATATTATACAAATATTGTTACAAAAAATATGCCCTGTCAAGAACAAATCTTCCTGAGTCAGGGCATTATCAGATTGGGAAGCCTTAAGGGCAACCCCCTGTCAGGCTGGTTCAAAGCTCAAATACTCATACCCCCGTCCACCAAAAAGACGCATCCCGTCGAGTACCTGCTCAGATCGGATGGGAGAAGAAGCACCAGGCTGGCTATTTCTCCCGACACCCTCAGCGCACCTCCGGAATGACGGTCCCTCCCGAGGGCAGGATGGCCACATCCGCCTCAGGCATGGCCCCGGCCAGCCGATCGACAGCCTCCTGAATGCTGGAAGCATACTCGTACTTCATCATTTCCACCTGGTCCCGGGTAAGCCCCTCGCACACATGCACGACACGGAACTTCTCGGCGTACTCCTTGAAGAAGACCACCTGCATGATGTAGGAGATCCCGAACGCCCT
>JAFGPH010000324.1 GCA_016926135.1 Deltaproteobacteria bacterium | reverse complement strand
TCCAGGTTGTGTTCCCAGTGAGGGAGCGTCATGCGGGATACGATCCGCTCGATAAGGATCATGTCTTCAGGGGTGTCCACGGAAAGCTGGATCTCGCCATAGTCCTTTCCGGAGGCGATATTTTGAATCCTGTAGTCCTGCGGATGAAGGTAGAAGTGCCGCGTCACGTGCTCCCACTCCTCCTCCGTCGACATCTTCGCGAATGCCTTCTGATACGTTTCGGTCCGAATGACTTCCACCGACTGCCCCTTCGGATAGGTCCGCACCTGAACGTTGGTCACCAGGTCCCAATCCCCGGCCAGAAAGGTTTCGACGGCCCGGTCAATCAAGGCAGTATCCAGTAGCGGGCTGTCCCCGCTCACCCTCAGGCACCCGTGGGGGTTTTTCAGGTCCAGGATCTCCTTGAACCGGCCGGCCACATTGGCGAGAGATCCGCGGTAGCAGGGGATGTTCCACCGGGCGCAGGATGCCGCCAGCACGTCGTCGCTCGGGTCCACTGAGGTCGCCACGATGAGGTCGTCCAGGCGAAAACACCGGGTGAGCCTCTCGATCAGATACTGCAGCATGGGTTTCCCGCAAACCGGACGCAGAATCTTCCCGGGAAGACGCGTGGAGCTCATCCGTGCCTGCACGACCGCAAGCACTTTTCCGTTCCCCGAGTCCCGTGGCATGAAAATCCCCTGTCCCCTTTCCAGCCTCTCGGCAACGCCTCAGCCCAGGGCTTGCATCCTGGCCATGTCGGCATACCAGGTGTCTTCGTGCATCAAATCTCTGTGGCTTCCGCACTCCATGACCCGCCCTTTGTCCAGAACGACGATCTGGTCGGCACTCTGTATCGTGGACAACCGGTGCGCGATGACGATCAGCGTGATATTTCTGGTCGCACGAATGTCTTCCATGGCTTTCTGGATGAATCTCTCCGACTCAGAGTCCAGGGAACTCGTGGGTTCATCCAGGATGATGATCAGCGCCCTTTGAAGCAGGGCCCTCGCAAGAACAATTCTTTGCCTCTGCCCTCCGGACAATTTGGCCCCTCTTTCTCCGATGACCGTCTGGTATGCGCCTGGAAACTCCCTGATGAAGGGATCCGCATAGGCCATGCGCGCAGCTTCCTGGATTTCCTCGATCCCCGCCTCCGGCCGGCAATACTTGATGTTGTTTTCAATCGTGTCGTTGAAGAGGAAACCTTCCTGCGACACAAAAGCGATTGACCTCCTCAGTGCTTTCAGATCAAAGTTTTCAATAGGAGTGTCGTCCAGAGTGATTCTTCCTCCTTCAGGTTCCCTCAGACGGGGAATGAGATCCACAAGGGTGGATTTCCCGGCACCCGATCGGCCCACCAGGGCCGACATCTTCCCGGCAGGGAAGACAATGTTGAGGTCTCGAAGGGCGAAGCCCTCTCTTGACCCGTAACGAAAAGAAACCCCTTCAAACCGGATGCCCTTTCGAAGGGTCACATCCCCGATCCCCCCGCCCTGGACCCGCTTCCAATGGCGAGCCTCTTCCAGCAGCTCTTGAACCTTTTGCATGCTGTCCGAAAAGCCGGCCAGGGACTGACGGGACTTGAGAATATCCTTCGTGTAGGGCAGGAGCCTCAGGAGCACGAAGAGAAACATGCCGGTCTTGGCCAGGCTCATCTGAAGCAGTTCGACGGAAAAGTACAGGACCGTGAGTCCGGCAAACAGGATGATCGGCTCTATCATGAACTCCATTTTGGCCTTGATCTTGGAGATGTGGTACATGTTGAAACGAATACTCTCGGAGAGCCGTTGGACGAACCGCTGTTCTCTCTCTTCGGTCGAAGAAAGCTTGAGAAGTCGGATTCCGTTCAGCCGTTCCAGGATGGAGGAGGCGATTCGCTCATTGAACTCCGAGACCTTTTGCCCCAACCTGGCGGTCCTCGTAATCAGGGAGCGGAAGGTGAACCCCAGCAGACCCATCATGAAGATGGAGAAGAGGGTCATCCAGGGCGACAGGACGAGCATGAGGATAAAGTAGATAAAGAAGATCATCACCGCCGACACGAGGCCGAAGAAGGTGAAGATACCGCTGCCGGCCCTCACACCATCCAGCGTCAGGGCATTGATCAATTGCCCCACATGATGCGCGTCGTAGAAGGGGATCTCCGTCTTCACGAACCAGTTGAACCCCGCACTCCGGATGTCCGAAAAGATGCTCTCGGTGATCCAACTGCTGTAGATCGTCCTCCAATAGATGAGAACCTGCCTCACCATGAGCAGACCGAAGACAATTCCCATCAGGGCAATGAGGTTCTTGGGGATGTGCAGGAAGTCGAAGACGATGCTGATGGCCGACCACATTCTGGAGTTGCCCGAGAGGGCGGCAAAATCCTTTCCCTTTTCGATGAAGTCCATGACGGGAAACAGCATGGCCACCCCAAACCCTTCGAAAAGGGTGGCCGTGACCGTGATGGCCAGGAGCATGACGACCTTGCCATGGGTCACGGAAGGGAAAAAATAGATGGAACGGATCAGCTTTCGCATACGGCCGATGCCTTCGGGTAGGTGGGCCTCTGAATGGGGCTCCGATGTTTGCCTAGGGGCGAGCCCTGCCTCGGCGTCTCTCGATCAAATCCCATTGCAGAGGGGTGCCTGCCTGAATGTCCGTTTTTGCCCTCTTTCCCACGATATCGTAGAGGTGCTTCGGAGGAAGACCTGCGGAGGGCCTGAGGGACTTCACGCTCTCTTCGGTGAAGGTTTCGCCCTTCCTCACATCCCGCACGACAAACAGCGAACGCCGGAAGGACTTGTTCACCGCTTCCTTTTCGGTCGGTTCATACGAAACCCGGCCCAGGGATTTCTCCACCAGCCGGATGGCTGCGACCATGCTGCCGAACTCGGCCGGTTCCAGCGAGAAAGAGGAGTCGGGACCTCCGTCGCTTCTGGATAGCGTGAGGTGTTTTTCAATCACACTGGCGCCCAGTGCCACTGCGGCGACGGCCGCCTCCTGGCCGAGGGTGTGGTCCGAGAGCCCTGCAGGACAATGGAAGGTCTTCTTCAGGTCGGGCAGCGTCCTCAGGTTCATCTCCTCGGGAGGCGCCGGGTAGGCACTGACGCATTTCAACAGAACGATCTGCTCATTCGCTGCCTCCCGGACCGCCCGCACGGCGTCGCGGATCTCCTTTCGGCTGGCCATGCCGGTTGAAAGGAGAACCGGTTTGCCCTTCGAGGCCACATAGCGGATCAGGGGCAGGTCCACGAGTTCAAAGGATGCGATCTTGAACAGGGGCGCCCCCATAGCCTCCAGGAAATCGACGGCCGTCTTGTCAAAGGGGGAGGAGAAGCAGATCATACCCAGTTCCTCGGCCAGACGCTTCAGTTTAGGCTGCCAGTCCCAGGGCGTGTAGGCCTCTTGGTATAACGCGTAGAGATTCTTTCCCGCCCATGTGCTGTTCCCGGGCACCTCGAACAATCCGCCGCGGCTGTTGAAGGTGATCGTATCCGGGGTATAGGTCTGCAACTTGATCGCATCGGCCCCGGCCCGGTGTGCGGCATGCACCAGTCTCACGGCCCTGTCGAATTCCTTGTTGTGGTTGCCCGACATCTCAGCCACGATGAAACAGGGTTCTCCGTCTCCAATGAATCTCTTCTCACGGACTCGGACCCTCATGTTCGGGAAACCTCTTTCTCGAAAAATACATACTTCTCCCGAAAACCGCATCCTTTGAAAATCCTCACGGAGGGTCCATTGTCCTGCACGACCTTGGCCTGGAGACGTTCGATGCTGGTATTCTTCTCCACCCAGATCGCGGCGCCCTGCAAGACCTCTTTTCCCAGCCCTTGCCCGTGCCGCTCGGGATCGACATAGATGCTGACCTCGGCTGTTCTGAGGGATTCGTCGACCAAATCGAGTCTCAAAACCCCGACGACCGTCCCGTCCACGCAGGCAAGCAGCAGAATTCTTCTCTCGTTTTCCATGGAAGCGGCAAACCATTGGTTATGCTCGGCCTCGACCAAAGGCTCCGGGTTCAGGGAGTACCTCCGGGTCAGCGGGTCATTTCTCCACCGAAAGAGCAACCCACGGTCCTCCCACCCGGCTTTCCGGAACTCGATCACCCGGGACACCCCCCTCCGCCCGCAAGAGCGGCAGGCCGCCGGTCCCCCGCAGAACCGGCTATTTCCATCATCCGATCTACAACGCGCTGCACCCCAAGACCGTCCACCAAGGACCTGCCCTTCTCTGCCATGTGTCTGCGTTTATCCCTGTCTCGAACGAGCGCTCCGGCGATTTCAGACATCCGGCCGGCCGAAAGCGTTTCCTTTGACCCCACCCGGACGGAACACCCCAGTCGATCCAGAGAAACCGCGACCCCCTTCTGATTTTCCGCCAGGACAAGGACGAGATTCGGAAGACCCATATAGGCCATTTCCCAGCATGTGGACCCTCCCCCCGATACGGCCATATCCGCCCAAGCCATGAGTGCGGCCATATCCTCCCCT
>JAFGPH010000323.1 GCA_016926135.1 Deltaproteobacteria bacterium | reverse complement strand
TCCGTTTGATCATAACGGTTTGGCCGTCCATCCCCTCTCTCCCTGCCAATCCTGCCGGGCCGGTACGGGAATTACGTGATGCCAAGGGACCCTTTTCCAACTCGAAGGCGCCCTGGATGTCCAAGTGCCGTGACGGTATTTCAGGATTGAAATACTCTTCGACCGATGAAATAATCAGGCCTGACTGGATCCAACGGAAGGTCGAAGACGTTGGATTGCGTGGCGTCTTGGGGTTCATCCGGCAAATGAGTACCGGTGAGGGCATGACGCCGTCATGGAGAAGACGGCCCAGAGAGGCCTTAGGAGGGATATGCAAGAATGGAAATCCTGAATGCAAAGGATGTAGCAGCAAAACGGATTGAGACCTTCCCGTACAAGGGGAAACCTTACGACGTCAAGGATGTGTCGATCAAGTGGCTTTCCCAGGCAGGACCCGACAAAAGCTCGCCCGATTATGGTCTCAGGTTCTTCACCGTGGGTCCCAAGGGGGTCATCCCCATCCACAACCACTTCTACGTCCAGACCATGTACATGCTCACGGGAGAGCTGATCGTTTACTCCCATGATCGCGAGACGGATGGAACGGTGAAGGAAAGGCGGATCGGTCCCCATGACTTTGTCTTCGTGCCCAGCATGGAACCCCACAGCATGATCAACCCGAGCGAAAGGGAGGAGGCGACCTTCCTCTGTTGCATTGCCAACCTCTATGAGGAGGAAGAGGAAAAGGGGCTGTAGGGATATCGACGGGTGAACGCTTCACTCATGCTCGGATACCTCGACATGAGCGGATCTGCCGACTTCAATGTTTCACGAAATCCTTATGTGACGAAGGGATCTCTCCTTTGATGACGCCCTTGAGGCTCAGCATCGTCCGGTCTTCATCCTCAAGGAACCGCCTCAGGGCCTGAAGGGCGCGGCCGAGGGTCATGTCGCAGGAAGGCTGGATCCTGTCGCGGACATCGGGCGGGAGGGTATGGAACTGTCGGGCCAGGTTTTCCGCCCAGGGGGAGAGCCTCTTGTAGTCGGCCCTCTCCGGGATGTACACATACCCCTCAAAGGCGCCGGCGTTGGCCGCGAATTCATAGATCTCGCGGTAGGAACCGGGCACCACCTTGCCGACCCTGGTGAAATCATCCGGGGAGGCGGGGAGCTTTCCCTTGATCATGACCTTGAGGTTCCCGATCACGGCGTGAGACTCACCCATGTGTGGCGCGATGGTCCTCACTGCTCGGCCCAGGGTGCCGTCGAGACCGGGCTGGATTTCCGCCACCACACCCTCGGGCAGGGACCGGTATTCCTTCACCAGGTTCTCTACCCAGCGCGGCAGGTATTCCGGGTCAACGCCGGTCCATGCGTACACATACCCTTCCAGAGACCCGGCGTGGGCACCAAAGTCATACACCTCGCGGGCAAGTTCCATGAAACCCTCCTTTAGAGCACCACAGGACCCTATCCTTCACGATGGTGACATCCGGGATCGTATACCCGCTGATGGAATGGTCCTCACATCGTCGGCGTCCATGTGCTGCATCAGTTCCGGGGCAAAAAAATCGATGAATTGCCGCATAGAGGTTGATACGTATCTATCCTTTCTGTAGTAGACCCCATAATCCATTCTGCCAAAAAGATGGCTGACGTTGAGAATCAGGAACTTGGCCCTGTCCTCCTTCCCTATGGGAATCGAGGAAAGGATGGAGATCCCGATGCCCATTTCCACATACCTCTTCATGTCTTCCGATACATCCAATTCCATCACGATCTCATAAGAGAGACCTCTTCGCGCAAAGGCCTCCTCCACATCCCTTCTCACCCCCGTTCCCTCTCTGGTGAGCAGGAGGGGATACCCGGCGACATCCTGCAGCGTGACCGTCCTTTTTCTGGACAGGGGATGCCCCTTGGCCGCCAGGAGGACCTTGTCCACATGCTTCCAGAACAGGAAGTTCATTTTGGGGGAGATGGGCTCCAGCCTGACTCCGATTCCCAAATCGGCTATTCCGTTCAAAACCATGGACTGGATTTCAGAGGCGATATTGCTGGTGATCAGCTTAAACCTGACCCTTGCAGCGTGACTGGTGAATTTCTTCACGACCTCCGGGAGGAGGTAGGTCATGATTGCACTCCCTGTGGCAACGACCAGATTGCCGTACTTGCCGCACCGGATATCTTCGTAGATCTTCTTGAGGTTATCCAGATCCGCCAAAAATCTGCTGATGATATCAAACAGGATCTCCCCTTCCCATGTCAGCTTGATCGATTTGCCCTGTCTCTCAAAGAGTCTCACCCCCAGTTCCTCTTCCAGGTTTTTGATTTGATGGCTGATCGCGGACTGGGTCCTGGAGACATTTTCAGAAGCCTTGGTGAAGCTTCCGGTCTTCACGATCTGATAGAAACTGAGGAGCTGAATGATCTCCATGAGAAAGAGGCACCCCGGGTTACGGCGATTCTCTTATGATTCTGTGTTGTTGTCATTCATACACTACATGAAAACGATTCATTTGACAACCCGTTGCCTTGAAAATAGGGTGATTCCATCCGTTGCCGTGTCGAAGGGAATGACCCCGGATGCGAGGAGTAGCCGTCCGGGGATGGAAAACCTGGTGCAAAAGGAGATCTGCCGATGACACTCAAGGAAAGGCTGAAAAGGGGCGAATCCCTGCTGGGAACCATGGTGATTGTCTTTGACAATCCGGAGATGGCCAAGATCCTGAAGGTCTGTGGATTCGATTTCTTCATCGTGGACGGGGAGCACGGCAGCTTCGACAACGGCGCCGTGGCCAACCTGTTTGCCGTGGCGAGGGAAGCCGGCATCCCTCCCATGGTCAGGATACCCGAAGTGAGACGCGAGGTGGTGCTCAAGTATATGGAAATGGGCGCCCGCGGCATCCTCCTTCCCAATGCCGAGACCGAGGAACAGGCAAAGGCCCTCGTGGAGTATTCCAAATACTATCCCGTGGGGAACCGTGGGGTCTCCCTTTTCAGGCCCCATACCGGTTTTGACAAGATCGACAATGCCGTTGAATACATGAACAGGGTGAACGAGGAAAATATCCTCATGGTCCAGATCGAGTCTCCCAAGGCGGTCGAAAACGTGGAGCGGCTTCTCGACGTGGAGGGGATCGACGCGGCCTTCGTCGGCCCCAACGACCTCTCCCAGAGCATGGGGATCATGGGCCAGACCTCCCATCCGGATTTCATTGCCGCCCTTGACCGGGTGATCGCTGCGGCAAAGCAGAGAAAAAAGTTTTCGGGCATCCATATGATGGCCACCGACGCCCTGCTGCCATGGATGGAGAAGGGTATGACCCTCAATCTGTGGTCCAATGATGTGCTGCTGATGATGAATGCCGCCAAGGATGGTCTGAAAAAACTGGGGAAATGAACGCACAGGAAACCCCTTTCGCAGAATACGTGGAGGAAGCGCCATGATTTCGTTCGTGCCTCGGGGCATCATCCCCGCCATGGTCACCCCCATGGACCAGAAGGGCAGGATCCACGAGAACTCCTTGCGTAAGCTGGTCAATCATCTGGTGGAGGGAGGAGTCCACGGGCTCTTCCCCGTGGGCAGCCAGGGAGAGTTCTTCTCCCTCACCCGGGAAGAAAAGAGAGAGGTCATCCGAATCGTCATCGATGAAACCGCGGGTCGTGTTCCGGTCTACGCCGGAACGGGGGCCGTAACGACAAGGGAGGTCATCGAAACGACCCGGATGGCAAGGGATCTGGGGGTTTCTGCAGTCTCCATCCTCACCCCCTATTTCGTGAGTCCGAGCCAGAAGGAGCTGATCGAGCATTACCTGGCCGTGGCCAAGGCCGTACCCGACCTTCCCATCCTCCTTTATTCCAATCCGGACCGGACCGGAGTGGCCATGCCGCCTGCCACGGTGAAGGAACTCGCCGGCGTAGACAACATCGTGGGGAT
Source organism: Deltaproteobacteria bacterium (assembly GCA_016926135.1). The sequence goes on along the minus strand of JAFGPH010000323.1, from coordinate 6,186 downwards.
CAAGGATTCCAGCGGCGACATGACCCTGACCGGCGAATACATCCGCCTCACCCGGGGGATGGACTTTGCCGTCCTGGCAGGCAGGGACACCCTGATCTATGCCACCCTCTGCTATGGAGGGACCGGTTCGATTACCGCCACGGCCAATGTCGACCCCCGTGTCCCCGTGGAAATCTATGAGGCATTCGTGAAGGGCGACCACCAGAGGGCGCTGGAGGCCCAGTACCGCCTTGCGCCGTTGCGCATCGCCTTCGGCCTGGGCACATTCCCTGTTGTGATCAAGGAGGCACTGGATCTGATCGGCATCGAAGCGGGTCCGGCCATCCGTCCCGTAGGCCCCCTGTCACCCGACAATCGCGAAAAACTCCGCAAGGTGCTCGAGGAGATGGGCCTGTTCAGGAAATGAGGTGAGAAGGATGAAACAAAAGGTCTTGATCGTCCAGGCGATCCATGAACGCGGTGTGCAGGTGTTCGGGGATCAGGCGGATGTCCGGGTGGCTTCAGACCCGTCTGTCGAAACCGTGATCCGGGAGATCAAAGGCGTCGCCGGAGTAGTCGTTCGCACGGCCCCCTTCCCCCGGGAGATCATGGAGGCTGCCGACACCCTGAAGGTCATAGGGCGACACGGGGTGGGGGTGGACAATATCGATGTGAAGGCCGCGACGGAAAAGGGCATCGTCGTGGTCAACACGCCCCTTGCCAATGCGACCTCCGTGGCGGAGCATACGATCCTGGTGATCGGTGCCCTGGCGAAGCGGATGCTGTTCATGGACAAGGCCACCCGGGAAGGCCGCTGGGAGGTTCGCAACGAATACAGAACGGTGGATCTCGATGGCAAGGTCCTGGGCCTTATCGGCCTGGGCCGGGTGGGAACCATGGTGGCGAAAAAGGCCATGGCCGCTTACGACATGACGGTCATGGCTTACGATCCCTATGTCCAGCCGGACCTTGCCCGATCCCTGGGCGTTGCGCTCCATCAGGACGTCGATGAGATCTTTCGAAGGGCCGATGTGGTCTCACTGCACACCCCCTTTACGCCTCAAACGAGGGGGTTGGTGAGCGCGGATCGCCTCCGCCTGATGAAGCCCACCGCCTTTCTCATCAACACCGCCCGGGGCGAGGTCGTCGATGAAACGGCCCTTTATGAGGCCTTGAAAGGCGGTGCCGTCGCCGGGGCCGCCCTTGATGTCTATGCCGAGGAGCCCCCCGGGAAGGACAACCCTCTTTTTTCGCTGGATCAGGTGATCCTTTCCCCCCACAGCGCGGCCCTCACCCAGGAGTGCGTCATCCGCATGGCAACGGGCGCGGCCGAAGGAGTCATGGATGTGCTGCGCGGCAAAAGGCCCCAGTTCGTGGTGAATCCGGAGGTGTTGAAAAAGATTTCACTTTCCTAAACGCGCATGACCAGGTTACTTCTTCTCGCCACCCCCGACGATGAAAATCCCCCTCTCCACCCAAGTGGGGGGAGAGGGTCGGGATGAGGGGGGTGTATTTTCACGGTAAAAGGTACGGGAAAATCCTGCTCCCGTTCCTGAGATCTTGAAAGGGACCTCCACTCTATTTCGGGGAGAGAACGGTGTCCACTTACGCTGTCCCCAACGGCAGCCGGATAGTCCGCCTGAACATACCCGACCATGTCGATGTCACGGTTGTGAAAAACAGTTCCCTGCCTGTCCTTCCGGACCCGGAGCGAGCGGTCCGGGAGGCCATCCTGAACCCTATCGCCTCCGAACGTCTGTCGAAAAAGATATGCCGCGGCCAAAAGGTGGCCATCATCGTTACCGATATCACGCGGAAGCTTCCCGAGGAGATCATCCTGCCGATTCTTCTGGAAGAGATCCAGGCAGGGGGCATTGATCCTGACGATATTGTGGTGGTTGTGGCCACGGGCACCCACCGACCCAACACCAGGGAAGAGATGGCGGCCAAGTTCGGTGCCTCCCTTGTGGCGCGACTGCGTTTTATCAACCACAATGCCCGGGATGAAAAGGCGTTGACCGACCTGGGCAAATCAAAACACGGGATTCCCCTGGTCATCAACCGTCATGTGGCCGCGGCGGATGTGCGGATCTCGACGGGTGTCATCGAAACCCATCTTTTTGCAGGGTACAGCGGGGGAGTGAAGAGCCTGGCCGTCGGGGTTGCAGGCGAGGCCACCATCGCCGCCACCCACAACTACGAAATGATGAGCCATGCACGCCTGGGGATGATCCAGGACAACCCCTTCCGGGATTTTCTGGGCGAAGCCGCCACAGCCGTGGGCCTTGATTTTATCGTGAACTGTGTTCAGACCGGCGACAAGGGCCTGGTCAGGGTGGTGGCGGGTGACCCGTTTGAGGCCTTTCTGGAAGGCGTCAGGACGGCCCGGGCCATGTACGAGGTGGAGATTGAACACCCGGGCGACATTGTCATCACCGGCGTCATCTACCCGAAGAATCGCGATCTGTACCAGGCGACGCGTGCAGCCAATACGTCCATCTTTGGACCCCTGCCTGTGGTCAGGAGGGGCGGCGTGCTGCTCATCCCGGCCAGTTGTGAAGACGGCTTCGGCCATGCAGGATATGTGGACTGGATGTGCCGATGCACCGGCGCCGATGAGATCATTCGGTCTGCCTGCGAGTGCGGTTTTGCCCCCGGGGACCAGAAGGCCCTGATTCTGGCACAAATCCTGAAGGAGGCGCGCCTCGTCGTGACGGACTGCGTCATTCCTGAGGCAGAACTGAAGAGGATCCACCTGGAATCGGCCCCCACGCTTCAGGAGGCCCTGGATCGGGAACTGAGACGACGACCTCATGCCCAGGTCATCGTGATCCCCGACGCCCTGCTCTCCCTGCCCGTTGTCCGGCAGGGGTGACAGGCCCCTCCAGGGCATAGGGAGGGGAAAAAGGAGGGACCGTATCCCGTGAAGAAGTACGAACGCATTGCCGCCGGGATTCTCACAGGGATGGGGCTCGCGGTCCTCTACCATAGCTATGCCGTCCTGCGCCTGGGTTCCATCTTTTCCCCCGATGCAGGCTTCTTTCCCTTTCTGGCCGGCTGCGCCCTGATTCTCCTGGGTTGCTGCTGGCTTCTTTCGGTCCGTGGTCCTGAGACTCAAAAGAAGACCTTCTTTCAAGAGGGGCAATGGCTCAAGCCGGTCTTGGCCTTCGGTTTCATGCTGGTCTACGCCTATGCCATCGAGAGCGTGGGCTATGTCCTTTCCACGCTTCTCTTCATGATAGCGTGGCAGAGAATCGTCGAGCGGGAACGGTGGGCAAAGACCTTCCTGATCGCCTGCGCCAGCACCACGGCCATGTACAGTCTTTTTGTCTACCTGTTAAAGGTTCCCCTGCCTCCGGAATTCTTTCTGAGATGAGGGACATGTTTCCATGGACATCTTTCACGGCCTGATCAACGGTTTTGCCATTGCCCTCAGCTGGACCAATCTCCTTTTTGCCTTCATCGGGGCCGTGCTCGGCACGGGGGTAGGGGTCCTCCCCGGCCTTGGTCCTGCGGCCACGATCGCGCTCCTGCTGCCCCTGACGTACGTGATCGATTCCCCGGTCACGGCCATCATCCTGATGGCCGGCATCTACTATGGTTCCATGTATGGAGGCTCCACCACATCCATCCTTCTCAACCTGCCCGGGGAGGCGGCCTCGGTGGTCACGTGTATTGAGGGTTACCGGATGGCCCAGAACGGGCGGGCCGGCGCGGCGCTGGGAATTGCCGCCATAGGTTCCTTCGGGGCCGGCACCCTGGCCGTTGTAGGCATGACCCTTTTTGCACCGCCGCTTGCCGAAGTGGCCCTGAAATTCGGTCCTCCCGAGTACTTCTCACTCACCCTCCTGGGGCTCATGCTGGCTGTCACCCTTTCGGGGAGTTCCCTCATCAAGGGCTTTATCCTCGTGGTCCTGGGCCTTCTCCTGGCCATGGTCGGTCTTGATCCCATATCGGGGAAGATTCGATTCAGCTTTGGCACCATCGGCCTTCAAGGGGGGTTCGATTTCGTGACCATGGCCATGGGTGTCTTTGGCCTCGGAGAGATCCTCTACAACCTGGAAACGGTAATGAAGACCGAGCTGGTGACGAAAAAGATCGGCAAGGTCTTTCCCACCCTGAAAGACTGGGTCGATTCCCGCTGGGCAATCCTGCGGGGAGGCGTGATCGGTTTCTTCATCGGGATCATCCCCGGGGGCGGTGCCGTCATCTCTTCGCTCGCCTCCTATGCCTTGGAGAAGAAGTACGCAAGGCATCCGGAAGATTTCGGGAAAGGGGCCATCGTGGCTGTGGCGGGACCCGAATCGGCCAATAATGCTGCCTCAAGCTCCTCCTTCATTCCCCTGCTCACCCTGGGTATCCCGGGGAATGCCTCCATTGCCATGATCTTCGCAGCCTTGATGATCCAGGGGATTACGCCCGGACCCTTTCTTGTGAAGGAACATCCCGACGTCTTCTGGGGGGTGATCGCCTCCATGTATATCGGCAACGCGATGCTGCTGGTGCTGAACCTTCCCCTGGTCGGGCTCTGGGTGCAACTGCTCCGGGTCCCCTATGGCATCCTGGCGCCCGTCGTGGTCCTCTTTACCACCGTGGGCGTGTACAGCGTCAGCAATCAGACCTTTGATATCTACTCCATGCTCTTTTTCGCCCTGATCGGATACCTGATCCGGAAACTCCGTTTCGATCCCGGGCCGCTGCCCTTGGCCTTTGTCCTGGGTCCGATCCTCGAGCGCTCATTGCGTCAGTCCTTGTTGATGTCCGGTGGCGAAGTCAGCATCTTTTTCACCCGCCCGATTTCGGGGGGCATGATCGCGGTCCTGCTCCTTTTCGTGGCCGGGCAGATCGCCTTGAACGCATACCGGCGGCGGAAGGAAAGGAGAACAGAACCTTCAGCCCATTAGGGGAAAAGGCTTTTCCCACCATTCCTTTCGGCATGGTGGATCGGGGTTACATCCCATCTAAGACAAAACGCGTTAGAAAAAGGAAGGAGGTACATCTTATGTTTCATTCCCGGAGACTGGCCATGGTCGTGGCCGCAGCGTGTGTCTTTGTCCTGACGGTTGGCGGTGTGTGTTTCGCCGCCGAGGCGTTTCCCACAAAACCCATTACGGCCGTTGTCCCCTTCTCTCCCGGCGGTTCTACGGATGTCCTTGCCCGGACCGTGGAGAAGGTGTGGCCCAAGCATTCCCCCCAGCCCATCGTTATCGTCAACAAGCCTGGCAGCGGCGGCGTCATGGGAACCGAATACGTGGTCCGGTCCAAGCCGGACGGCTATACGCTCTACTTCGGTTACGGTTCCGGGCATGACCTGGTCATGCCTCACCTGAAGAAGATGCCCTTTGAGACCTTTAAGGACCTTGTACCCGTGGCAAGGATTTCCGTCCATTCCATCATCATCTGTGTGGGCGCCAATTCCACCATCAATTCAATGAAGGACCTCATCGCCTATGCCAAGAAGGAGAAGAAACCGGTGACTGCGGCTGTCTCCACGAAAGCGGGGTCGGTCGATATCACCCTGACCTCCATTGCCAAGAGGGCGGGCATCAATATTACCACCGTGCCCTTTTCAGGCGGCGCCGAAGCGGTAACAGCCTTGGCCGGGGGACATTTGACGATCGGCGGGGGCCACCCCTCCGAGGTCGTGCCGCATATCAAGGCGGGGAGGTTCAAGCCGATCGGGGTTGCGTTGCCCGAGCGTGATCCGTCGCTTCCGAATATCCCGACCCTGAAGGAACAGGGCGTGGATGTCTACAACTGGGGTTCTGTGAAGGGTGTGGCCGCACCTGCCGGGACGCCTCCGGAGGTGGTGAAATACCTCTCGTCCACCCTCAAAAAAGTCTGCGAAGACTCTGAATTCAAGAAGATCATGGGGTCCATCTACCAGCCTGTTATGTATCTCAATTCAAAGGACTTCGGGACGTTTCTCCAGAAGGCTTCCAAGGATTACGCCGACATCATCAAGGAGCTGGATATCAAAATCTAGGGCTTTCGTCTTGATGCCCACTCAGGAGGTGCCGGCAGCCAGGTACCTGCATGAGCGTCGAGCAAGGGGTTTGGGATTTCAGACGCCCGCAGGAGCTTTATCCTGCGGGCGTCTGCGTCCTTATCCTCTGCTAACCCGACTTTCGCGATTCGGATGAAGAAAAGGCTAATTTCGAGTTGCTCGCCCGGCTATCTCCCTGGTATCACAAAGTCGGTTCTCTG
>JAFGPH010000322.1 GCA_016926135.1 Deltaproteobacteria bacterium | reverse complement strand
TGTAAAGAGGGCGTCCACAAATCCAAGACTGTGCGGACTCGTTGCTGAGGGCAACATGAGCAGGGTGGTCCCAATCGAAATAAGAATTGTCATGCCTGGTCCAGGTCCGTTTTAGTTGCAAGTGTTCCGAGCGGTGTCAGGAGCCCGCTCCTCTTCGTTTTTAAGCAAGATCGTCAATTCAAAAAGTACGTACAACTTGCCCTTGTCCGAACCTTACAATAATTTTATGCGCATTCGGATGGGAAGACACCCTTCCTCCATGGGCACCTTGTTCTCATCCTGTTGGCTGAAGGAAAAGCAATCATTCATTATCATGCTTACATCATACTCTATAGGCCGCCCTCCTGGTTTGCCTTTCCGCCAGTGCACCTATCTGACTGAACACCTACCTCAAAAATCAGACCCCCCCTCGATCACGGCCGGCATAAGGGTCACGTCTACATATCAACCGATCATCAACATCGGATTTGATCTTCCTCTGGTTTGTTTATGCAGCTACGTGGGCATTGCATGCTCTTATAGTAACTGATCAGACCGTTGGTGGAAGAATCGTGGGAAGTGATCGGGTCCTCACCTTTCAGTTCAGGCTCAATGGCCCTGGCCAGGTGCTTACCTAACTCCACGCCCATCTGGTCGAAGGAGTTTATGCTCCAGATGACGCCCTGTGTAAATATTTTGTGTTCGTACAGGGCGATGAGCGATCCCAGAGTTTCTGGCGTGAGTTTTTTGAACAGGAAGGAGTTGGAAGGTTTGTTTCCCTTGAAAGTTTTGACGGGACCAAGCTTTTCAAGTTGTGGGCCCGAAAGTCCTGAAGCCGCGAGTTCGGCTCGCGCCTCGGCTTCGGTTTTTCCTTTCATGAGGGCCTCGGTCTGAGCTAAGAAATGAGAGATGAGAATGGGGTGGTGCTCGCCCAACGGGTTGAGGGACTGGGCCGGAGCCAGAAAGTCGCAGGGAATGAGCTTGGCACCCTGGTGGATGAGTTGATAGAAAGCATGTTGCCCATTGGTGCCGGGCTCGCCCCAGATGATCGGCCCCGTGGTGTAGTCCACCCATTCGTTGTTCTTGGTCACGCTCTTGCCGTTACTTTCCATGTCCCCTTGCTGGAAATAGGCCGGGAACCGGGACATGTACTGGTCGTAGGGCAGGATGGCGTGCGTCTGAGCGCCGAAGAAGTTGTTGTACCAGATCCCGAGCAACCCCATAATGACCGGAATGTTCTCCTCAAAAGGCATATTCCGGAAGTGCTCATCCACCTTGTGAGCGCCGCTCAACAGTTCTTCAAAATAATCCATGCCGATGGCCAGGACAATGGAGAGTCCGATGGCCGACCACAGGGAGTAGCGGCCTCCGACCCAATCCCAGAACTCGAACATATTGTCCGTATCGATGCCGAATTTTGCCACGCCAGCCCCATTGGTGGACAGGGCCACGAAATGCTGGGCCACGGCAGCTTCGTCCCTGGCCGCAGACAAAAACCATGCCCTGGCTGAATGGGCGTTGGTCATCGTTTCCTGGGTAGTGAAGGTCTTTGACGCAATAAGAAATAGGGTGGTCTCGGGGCTTAAGGGTTTCAAAGTTTCGACCAGGTCGGTGCCATCCACGTTGGAAACGAAATGGGAGCGAAGGCCGGGTTTAGTATAATGCGCAAGTGCCATTGTGACCATTTTCGGTCCCAGGTCCGAACCGCCAATGCCTATGTTCACCACGTCGGTGATGGGTTTGCCGGCGTACCCCCGCCATGCGCCTGAACGCACGGCTTTGCTGAAGACCCGCATCTTTTCGAGAGCGCGGTTGACCCCGGGCATAACGTCCTCGCCATCAACAAAGATAGGCCTGTTTGAGCGGTTGCGCAGGGCCACGTGGAGCACTGCCCGTCCCTCAGTGGTGTTGATTTTCTCGCCGGCGAACATGGCCTGAATTTTTTCAGCAAGGCCTTCTTGGCGTGCCAGTCCCATAAGCAGGGAAACTGTCTTTTCCGTGACACGGTTCTTGGAGTAATCGAAGAGGATGTCCCCGAGACGTAACGAAAACCGCTCGAAGCGTTTGGGATCTCGGGTGAAAAGGTCCCGCATATGCAAGGAGGACATCTCCTGATAATGCTCGCTCAGTGCCTTCCAGGCAGGCGAGTCAGTGAGTGCAGACATGGTTCTCTTCTCCTTCATAATTTGATGCGGTTATGCAGCCATCGGTTTTTTCATTTTCTATCACACTTTTTCGACGCTTTGAATGCAGGCAGTTCCTTACCTTCCAAAAATGCATAAGTAAAGGATCCAGGGTCAAAGCGGGTGTGGTTCGCACGCACTTTTTGGTCTGGCATCAGGCTCGAGAACTCGTGGCTCACATCCAGACAAGGGTTCAACGTCAATGTGGCCATGGGCAGAGGAGCCTGCTTATCCATCGGCTACCTCCTGACCGCGGCTTGGTTGGCGACTGCCTCCACGGCCTTCTTGGCTACTTCGGGATCACCCAGATAGGTCTTGCGAAGGGTCTTGAGATCGTCGTCCAGGTCATACCTCAGGGGAATGCCAGTGGGTATATTCAGTCCCACAATCTCCTCCTCTGAAATACTATCGAGATGTTTGACTAATGCGCGGAGGCTGTTGCCGTGTGCAACGATGAGCACGTGCTTACCACTTTTGATCTGCGGCGCAATCGTGTCCAGCCAGTAAGGAATGAAGCGGACTACAGCGTCTTTGAGACTCTCCCCCAGCGGGATCTCCTCTCTTGAAAGGCTGGCATAGCGTCGATCCCGGCCGGGATACCTGTCGTCACTTTCCTTAAGCGCGGGGGGTGGGGTGGCGTAGGAGCGGCGCCATATCTTCACCTGTTCTGTGCCGTACTTCTGCGCCGTTGCCGCCTTGTTGAGACCCTGCAGCGCCCCGTAGTGCCGCTCATTCAAACGCCAATGCCGCACAACGGGCACCCACATCTGGTCCAGTGCATCAAGCACATCCCACGTCGTTCGAATAGCACGCTTCAGGAGAGAGGTATAAACCAGGTCGAACTCGTAGCCTCCCTCTTGCAAGAGCTTGCCCGCATTCCTGGATTCTTGGATGCCTTGTTCAGTTAAGTCAACATCCGCCCAACCGGTGAAACGATTCTGCAGGTTCCACTCGCTCTGACCGTGCCGTAGTAGAATGAGTTTATGCATAGGACGACTCCGTATCTTAGCTTATTCATTTCTTATTTCTTCTAATGATACGATCAAATTTTGATAGCAGGATTCGGCGCACCTGGTTGGTCGCGCCGACGTTCAGGCGCAACACAGGGGCTCGGACTGTGAGGCCTGCACCCGGGTAGGCCACTGGCAGCCCATCCAGGTGATCGATCTGTCCACTGCCAGTTGCCAGCAGCTCCCTTGAGGGGTAGCAGGCAGGGTGAACGTTTCTGCTCGGGCCCCGGCGTTGAACAGCATGCAAAGGTCCGACTCGTCCTCCCCCAGGATCAGGCAGCCAAGGAGCTTTTTCTGCGGATTGAGCCAGTCGGGCGTCTCTCCTGCGGGGTTGAAAAACCGGATGTTGAGGTCGGTGTAGAACGTCTCTCGGCTCAGGACCGGATGGGCGCGTCGAAAGGCGATCATCCCCCGCACGAATTGGTAGACCTCACGATGACGGTCCAGAAACGCCCAGTCGTACCAACTGATCTCGTTGTCCTGGCAGTAAGCGTTGTTGTTGCCCTGCTGGGTGCGACGGAATTCGTCACCTCCGAACAGCATAGGCACCCCACGGGAGACAAACAGCGTCAGCAGAAAATTCTTGATCTGCCGCACCCGTACCGCTTCGATCACGGGATCGATTGTTTACCCTTCGACGCCATAGTTATCGCTATAGTTTTCGCCCATCCCGTCGCGGTTGTCCTCGCCGTTCATTTTGTTATGCTTGTGTCGGTAGCTGACCAGATCGCTAAGGGTAAACCCATCGTGACAGGTGATAAACCCGATGCATGGCCTTGACCATCTTCTTGAACTCCCTTACATTCTGGGCTTCCCCTCCCGCACCCCCGTAGGAGGCCTTGGGGGCGAAGAATCCGACGGTGTTGTACCCCCAATAGTTCTTCAAGTGTTCGCCGGTGAGGGGATTGGCCCGAACAAGCTCCTTCTCGTTGAACTCGAACACGGGCATCAGCTCCACGGCCGTAACCCCCAACTCCTTGAGATAAGCGATCTTTTCCACCAGGCCGCGGTAGGTGCCGGGGTGATTTACTCTTGAACTGGGGTGGATGGTAAAGCCACTCACATGGGTTTCATAGATCACAGCTTTCGGCCAGGGATGACTAAGAGGCTGATCCTCATCCCAGTCAAAGCGCTCATGGGTGAAGACGCATTTGGGCATGGCCCCTGCATCATCCAGTTCGGAATAGGAGAGGTCCCGCTGTGGTGAAGAAGGATCATAGCCCCGGGTCAGACCGAAATCCCAGTTTTCCAGACCTGTGATAGCGGTGGTCAATGGGTTCAGCAGGAGCTTGTTTGAGTTGAAGCGCTGACCTTCTTGGGGACGATACGGGCCTTCGACCCTGTAAGCATAGAGTTGACCACAGCGAATCCCTTGGACCCAGACGTGCCATACGTCACAGGTGCGGTGGTGTGCAGGGTCCATGGAGAAACCACGGCTGGCGGCGCTGTCCCAGGGATGGTCGTAAAGCTCCAGCCTGATACACGTGGCGTGACGGCTGAATACAGAGAAATTGACCCCATCACCTACCAGATGGGCTCCCAGGGGAAGCGGCACACCGATACGAATATATCCCTGCTGTGTGCTCATCGATTCCAGCCTACCCCTTTTTTATACACTATTTCAATCTTTTTGTTTGATATGAATCTGTCGTTGGCATTTACAAAGGTCAGCGTTGGCAAATTGTGTATGTTTCTCAATTTATATATTTATACATAAGCTGCAAGGTCAGGCATCCGTCTTGCATATCCAAATTCATTGTCATACCAGACCAACACCTTGACTACCCGGTTCATGACCACCCTTGTGGATGGGGCATCAACAATACCTGAGTGTGGATTTCCAATAATGTCGGCAGATACGATTTCACCGTCATTATAATTTATGATACCCTTGAGCTTCCCCCCGGCTGCGTTTCTTAAGGCAGAATTCACTGTCTCCACAGAAACGTCGTTTTTTAGATGGGCGACAATATTCGTTAAGGCCCCGTCAGGGATCGGTGCTCTCACCTCAAGGGCATCCATCCT
>JAFGPH010000321.1 GCA_016926135.1 Deltaproteobacteria bacterium | reverse complement strand
CTGGTGCAAATAGTTGGCGCCCACCGTGACTACCTGGTCGGGCATCTCCCCTGTCAGCGCAAGAATGACCGATAGGTCGTGGGGTGCGAAGCTCCAGAGGATATTCTCCTCCCGCCTGATCTTGCCCAGGTTCAGGCGGTTGCTGTAGATATACTGGATCTTGCCCAGATCCCCCTCCGATACGAGCTGCTTCAGCTTGATGACGGCAGGGTGGTACTGGAGCAGGTGTCCCACCATCAGGGTCTTCTGCCCCTGAAGGGCCAGTTCATGGAGTTCCACCCCTTCTTCTTCCCGCAGAGCCAGGGGTTTCTCCACAAAGACGTGTTTGCCCGCCAGCAGGCCCTCCTTTACCATGCGGTAGTGCCATTCCGCCGGGCTGGCAATCGCAATGGCGTCAATGGAAGGATTCTTGAGCACATTCTCAAAGGAAGCCGTCCTTTCTGCGCGTGGGTAGAGCCCGGCAAACCCATCCAGAGATTCCTTTCTGCTGTCACAGATGACTGCCAGGACGCCCAGGGCGTCGAAATTACGCACAAGATTCTTCCCCCAGTATCCGGCACCGACTACGGCGACATTCACTTCTTTTCCCATTGGATGTGCAGCTTTCTGATCAAAGGTTCAACAGCCAAAGCCTCATCACGAAAATCACGCAGTGCGCGAAGCATCCTCTTGTGTCTTCTTGACGCGGCTGATGCCCTTCGTGGCGGCGGAGCCCTGTTATATGAAATCCCGCTCCCGGTGGGATTTCATCATTCCTTGAAATAGTCGATCACGCTCTGGATGATGGCATCCAGATCGTGCTTCGGTTCAAATCCGATGAGTTTTCTGATCTTCTCGATGTTCGGACAACGTCTCTCCATGTCCTCGAACCCCGGCCCGTAAGCCTTCTCATAGGAGAGATATTCAATCTCCGATTTGCTTCCCGTCATTTCCTTGACCTTCCGTGCCAGGTCTTCGATCGTCACCTCGTGATCATTGCCCACATTGAATATGTCACCCTCCGCCTTGGGTTCGGCCATGAGCTTCGTGAGGGCGTCCACCACATCCAGCACATGGGTGAAGCTCCGGCTCTGCGTGCCGTCGCCAAAGACGGTGATCGGCTTGCCCAAAAGGGCGCTCTGCACGAAGTTGGGAAGCACCATCCCGTACTGCCCCGTCTGTCTGGGACCCACCGTGTTGAAGAGTCGCGCTATGACGACCGGAAGCTTCTTCTCGTCGTGATAGGCAAGAGCCTGGAATTCATCCAGGGTCTTGGAGCAGGCGTAGGCCCACCGTCTCTTCTTCACCGTGCCCATAACCCTGTTGTCGTCCTCCTGCAGGGAATGCTCCACATGCTTGCCGTAGATCTCCGACGTGGAGGCGATGAGCACCTTCTTCTTGAAGCGGTTGGCCAGCCTTAGAACCGTCTCCGTCCCTTTCACGTTGATGTCCAGGGTCTCGACCGGGTGATCCATGATATTGCGCACCCCCACCGCAGCGGCCAGGTGATAGATGTGATCGACCTTGAAGATCAGCTCATTCATCACCGATTCATTCAGGATCGTGTCCACCACCAGGTGGAGTCGCTTGTTGTTCTGAATCTTGGAAAGGTTCGCAAGTTTGCCCGTCCATAGATTGTCAATGACAAAAACATCGTGACCCGATTCCAGCAGTCTTTCCGCCAGATGGGACCCGATGAACCCGGCACCGCCAGTGACTAACGCTCGCATCTCTTCCCTCCCTCAACAGAGCCGGTCCGCGACAGCTCCATGACTTTTCGTGGTCTTTCGGAGCGGGCAGTAAGTAGTAAGGAGTAAGCAGCCACAACTTCTTTTCGGATTCGACTGCACTCCATAGTGCATAGTGCTCACTGCAGACTTGAGATTACGGTGCAATCTCACAGCTCCGCCCCTTCGGTACCATCCGCCCGGTTTCGTTAACGTGCCTGGTTTACTTTCTTTTTTGTCCGCATCCGCGGTCTGGAACCTGGATTCCGGCTCCCTGACACCCGCGGAACATGGGGCGCACAAAACCTTCTCTTGCTGAGCGGCGGAGCCGCGTTATATAAAACTGCGCAGCAGTTTTATCAAGCGATTTTCTCGAGCGCCCAGTCTTCGATCTCCACAGCCAGGGAGCGCTGCAGGAGTTCTACGCTGACCACCACCTTGTCGGAGTGGCCCTTGTGGCGCACATAGAACCCCGCCAGGCCCTTCAGAGGCCCTTCCATGATCATGACCCTGTCCCCGGTCTTCATGTAGGACCGATTCTGTACCGTACGGTCCGTGCCGTTCAAGATCATCAAGGAGGAGATTTCTTCCTCCCTGGCCGCGGTGGGCGTCCCCCTGAAGCCCACCATTCGAACGACACCAACGGTTTTGATGATCTCCCAGTAGATCTCGGGCTCCATCTCGAAGTGTACGAAGACATATCCCGGGAGCAGGGGGATAAGGATCTTCTTTCGTCTGTCCCTCCGCCTGCTCATGACCTGAACCCTTGGCAGGAATGCCTCGATGGATTTTCCCGCGATACCGTCAAAGACCTTCTGTTCGAAGTGGCTGCGGGTGTGAAGGGCATACCATTTGGCTGATTCAGAACTCATATGGTTGCGATTCTGCCTTCCCCCACGCCCTTTTCCAGGAGCGCGGTTATGGCGGTCTCCGTATCCTCCAGTCGTGTCAGGAGAACCATATCCCAATCTGCTTTCTCCAGCCGGTCAAGTCCTGAGATTTTGAAGTGGAAGAAGCTTTTTCCCTGCTGCCTCTCGTCGATGATCCCCACCAACTGGACCTGGGAGAGTTGCAGGTAGAGATAGGCGAGTTCAGCCACCTCGCCCGCACCGCAGAAAAGGATCGACTTGACGTTCCTTTCCTCCATCTCCGAGTATTTCTCCAGGAGAAGGTGTTTGATATCTCTGTAAAAATTCAATGAATACCGCAAGAACTCTGCAGTCAGCTTGCTCTTCCTGGCCAATCCCTCCGGTGTGAGGAAGTACTTGACCCTGTTCCTGGGCATCGTCTTGACCTTGAAATAACCCTTGTTCACCAGTCTCTTGAGAAATGTGTTCACCAGGCCGAGGGAGATGTCCAGGCTCTTGGACAGCTCCCTCTGGCTGTGGTTCTCCACCCGGTCGATCTCTCCCATGAGGCGGAGGATATGGAGATCTTCTTTTTGCATCCTGGCCGGGAAGCTCCTTGGCTCTGAGTTAAACACTACGTGTGAATCGAGTGCGTTCAAAAACTGAACACTAGTGATCGTTCAATAATTGAACACTTCTTCGTTGTCAAGAAAAAACTCCTCAAAACTACAGTGGATTTGCGCTTTTGAACCTGTCAAAGAGAAGGGCGCTGAAGCCCCGGCAACCCGAAAGTGGCGCCACAGGACACACCACCATGATTACGATTGACTTTTTTATAATATTTCAGATCATTGGTCCTCAAAATCATCTTCAGGACAAGGCAATGCATTCGAGGCCCATAAGCGTTATGGGTGTAAGAAATCGGAATATTGGAATACTGGAATGTCGGAAACGATCATCCGCCCCACTGTTCCACTGCTCCAGTATTCCATCATCCCATCATTCCAGGTACCCCTATGGGCATCACTAATCGCGTCCTCCTGGCAGCAGGCATCGTCTGCGTGGACCTTGTGGTCTTTTTCGTGCCGTTGACCGCCCTCTTTCTTGGCTATATACTCCTTGTCAATCCCCCATGGTTCAGGGAATTCCTGCACGACCTCGACCGGCCGAAACAGGACTGACGAGGCCGCACCCATGGCTTGGGACTGAGGGGTGACGAATGGGCCGGATCTCTCCCGACACCTGGGGCTAGTCACTCATTAATGGGCCTCGGTCAACGTATTTATGAAAAGGTGTACTTAGGGTGGAGGAAAGGAGACCAATCCATGGAGTGTCGCAAAGAGCAAAATCTCGCAGGCTGCAACTGCACCTATGACCCCTGTTCGAGGAAAGGGGTCTGCTGTGAGTGCATCTCCTATCATCTGAAGATGAGGCAGTTGCCGGGCTGCTGTTTTACCAAGTCCGCTGAGGCCACCTATGACCGCTCCTTTGAGCACTTTGCTCGTCTTGTCCAGTCCGGGAAGGTCTAGGAGAACGGGTGTAAGGTCCGGGGTGCAGGGTTCAAGGAAAGGCCTCTGCAGTGGAAGAAGAGCACATCACCAGACTGTTCCTGAAGGCGGCGCAGCATTCGGTCCAGAAGGGAGACGATGTTGGAAGGGTCTTCGCCTTGCTCGTAAAGTCCACCCTTCTATTCCGGGACCACATCCTGCAATCCACCGGCCAGACCGTGACCGTGGAAGATGTTCGCACTTCCTTGAAATGGCTGGTCCCTTCTCTGGCCACGGGCCAACTCCCCCAAACGGACAACAAGCTCAGGCTGGACCTCCTGAAGCTCTGGCTGGACGAATTGAGGAACCTGGGATACCCTAAGATTCACTTTGGCTGAAATGGAGGATTCAGATGAACATATTTCGCACCTACATGTATGTGCCGGGCATTCAGGAGGGGATGCTCGCCAAGGCGCCCGAGCGGGGCGCCGACGCCTATATCCTGGACCTGGAAGACTCCGTTCCCTTTGCAGAAAAGGAGAGAGCGAGGGGGATGGTATGCAAGGCCCTGCCGGACATAGCCAGAAGAAGCCGTGCGGCCCTCTTCGTGCGGGTGAATGGCGTCGGAACCGACCACTTTGTGGACGATCTTTTCTCTGTTGCCGACACCCCTCTCACGGGGATCTGCGTGCCGAAGATCGAATCGCCACAGCAGATCCCCGTTGTGGAAGCCATCATGAAGGAGGCGGAGAGGAGACGGGGATTGCCTGATGGCGCCCTAGGGCTCATCGTGATGATTGAAAGCGCCTTGGGCCTGGTTCAGGCATACCCCATCCTGAAGGTTGGCGAGAGGACCTTGGGCGTGGCCCTGGGAGGCGAGGATTACGCCCTGGACCTCGATCTCCAACGAACGGAAGGCGCGGAGGAGTTAAGCTATGCACGCCAGAGCATTGCCGTGGCTGCGCGGGCTGCAGGAGTCCAGGCCATTGACATGGTCTTTCCCGACGTAAACAACCGGCAGGGGCTCATCGCCAACACGCAGGCCGGACGTCGCATGGGCTTTCGCGCCAAACAGGTCATCCACCCAAAACAGGTGGCAGTGGTCAATGAATTGCTCTCCCCGACCAAAGAAGAGCTTTCCAAGGCTCGTGCCGTTGTTTCGGCATTTGAAGAGGGGGAGAAATCAGGAAAGGGGGCCGTGGCCCTCAACGGACAGATGATCGACCGCCCCGTGTTCGAACGGGCGCGTCGCTTACTCTCCCTGGTATCCTGAGTCGCGGCGCTGTGACCACCCCACCACGGCCCTCCTCATCAATGAACACCATCTTTGTGAGGGCCGTGGGGGGGTGGTCGTACAGGCCGCAATTATTTCTACGATACCTCCAAGACGGGACCCGGGTTCTGCACTTTCCACAAGCAGCCCCAGGCTGCGACTCCTGAAACGGGATACATTCCTGTCCCTGCAACGGTAAAAATTTCGATACTGCGGGGCGGTAATCGGCAATGCAAAAGATCAGTTGCGGTCCTGAGAGACCACCCCCCCCACGGCCCTCAGCAGCAGTGAACGCCGTCTCCGAGAGGGCCTTGGGGGGTGGTCGTACAGGCCGCAACTGTTTCTAGGATGCCTTCATGAGGACCGGAACCTGCCTTCCTTAGCCAGCGCAATGAAATGGGCCACGTCGATCTCTTTCGGGCAGACGAAGGAACAGGCCTTGGACGTATGACATCGGTAGATGCCCTCCTCGCTGTAGAGGAGCTCCAACCTCTCTTCTTTGGCGTTTTCCCGGGGATCCATGAGCCGGACAATGCTGGCCATGACCGCATTAGGCCCCAGGAAGCTTCTCTGGCTGCTCATGCAGGCGGCGGCGCAACAGAAGCAGTTGATGCAGCGGGTAGCATCCACGTAATACTCGATCTCTCGCGGAGAAATCGGATAGGCGTTTCCCTGGTCCGGTTTCTCTTTTGGTTCGATGATGTAAGGCTTGGCTTTATGAACTTTTTCATAGGCCTTCTCCAGATCCACCACGAGGTCACGAACCACCGGTGCAACGGGAATAGGCTCCACCTGAAAGACGGAGGTCCCAAAGTGATGCACCGCGTTTTCAACAAGGAGTTCGCAGGCAAGCATCGGCTTCCCGTTGATCTTCACCGCACAGGTGCCGCACTGGGCATGCTCACAGGACGAGTTCCAGGCCAGGCTGGGATCCAATTCATTGTTGATCTTTCGAAAGAGATCCGTAAACCGAAGGATCCTCCCCGCCTTCAAAGGGTAATCCTGAACCCAGCGCTTCCCGGTGTCCGGGTCATAGCGCCTGATCTTCAGGGTAATGTCATAGGTGGTCTGCATGTGTAGCCCCATCAGGATCGTGAAAAGATGCTGTCAGTACTTTCGCTCAATCATTCCGAATCGTTCGCAGTGTTCACCCTTCGCATCGAACAGGCTCATGTCCACAGGGCGTTCCCCAAGCCTCACCTCTCCGTACTCGGTCATGTAAGCCAGGGTATGATAGTGGAACGTATCGCTCCGCTCCGGAAAATCATCCCGGAAGTGTCCCCCTCTTGATTCCCTCCTGTTCAGGGCGCCCGTCGCTATGACCATGGCGTTGCCCAGCAGGTTATCCAGTTCCCACCGTTGAAAAAGATCTTGATTCATGACCAGGCTTCGACCCGACAAGGCGGCCTTTTCAGCCCTCTCTTTGAGTCCCCGGAGCGCCTCAATCGCATCCTGAATGCCGTCCTCCTTGCGAAAGACACCCACCTTCTCGGTCATGAGATTGCGCATCTCTTCACGGATCTTGCCGAGATTGTCCCTCCCCCCTGCTCCCAGGTATCGTGAAAAGGCTGCAAAGGTCTTTTCGCCGGCATCCGCTTGCGCTTCGGTCAACCCCTCCCGGAGGCACCCGGCGATCCTCTCGCCCGCAAATTTGCCCATGGTGATCAGCTCTAGGAGAGAATTGGTTCCAAGCCGATTGAAGCCGTGAAAACTTGCGGCTGCGCATTCTCCCACCGCATAGAGGCAGGGAACCGTCTCTCCGGGGCCGCGCAGGACTTCTCCAAACTCGTTGGTGGGTATTCCACCCATCTGGTAGTGATTGCTCGGCCGAACAGGACAGAGGTCCTTTTTGGGGTCGAGATTGATGAACTTCCTGAAGAAACTCGACACCTCCGGCAGTTCCACATCATGGACATAATCGGGAAGGTGCCTCAGGTCGATCCAGACGTGTTCAATCTGATGATCCGAGTTCAGGATACCCCTGCCCTCGCGAACCTCCGTTTCAATGGCCCGGGCCACCAGGTCTCTCGGCGCCAGCTCCTTCATCTTCGGTGCATATCTTTCCATGAAGGGCTCCAGTTCCCTGTTCCTCAAAATACCCCCCACGGAACGCAAGGTCTCACTGGCAAGGATGCCGGGCCCCACAATCCCGGTGGGATGGAACTGGATCGCCTCGGGGTCCATGACCGGCAGTCCGGCCATGAGAAGCAAGGCGTTTCCATCCCCCGTGTTTTGACGGCAGTTTGTCGTAACCCTGAAGACCTGCCCGTTCCCCCCCGTGGCCAATACGGTGGCCTTGGCCATGACCCGAACGAACTCCCCCTCTTTCTGCCGGAACAGGACGGCCCCCACACATGCCCCGTCCGTGAACAGGAGCTCTGTGGCGACGGCCTGGTTGATAAAACGGGCACCCCCCTTGAGACTCTCCCCCCATACGTGATCCATGATGCCCTTGCCCGTTCTGTCGGCCTCAAAGACGCATCGATAGGCCAGGGATTCACCGAAATGGAGGGTATGCCCGCCAAAGGTTCTCTTACTGAGTTTGCCGTCTTCCCGGCGACTGAAATGCATGCCGTGTCTTTCCATCCAGAGGACCTGCTCCCAACCCGCCTCGATGATCTTTCGGATGACGTTCTGATCTGCGGTGCAATCCGAACCCTTCCATGTGTCAAACATGTGAAAGACGGCCCTGTCTACGGTGTCCCTCGGATCAACAGCCGCCATGCCCCCTTGTGCGGTCTGGGTATGGGATTTCTGGGGACTGGCCACCTTGGTCACAGCGACTACTTCAGCCCCCGGTCTTCTCTCCAGAATCTCCGCCGCACAACGCAGGCCTGCACCGCCTGCGCCGATGATCAGCACGTCACACTTCAGGGTGGAAGATATTCGAAACGGGTGAGCCATGTGAAAACCCCTCTGGTTGATCAGATCCGGAGGATCATCCTTAAGCCGATCCAGAGAAAAAACAGGAATAGGCACGCGATGCCCACAGCCAGGACTCGGCCCTGGTTCCGCGATGACAGATAATCATTCGCCACGGACCATGCCCCGTAACCCCCGTGCAAGAGAACCGCAAGAAGCAGCAAAGAATAGATCGCCCTGATCGAGAACGACTGGATCCCGCGCACCACCACGTTGGCCTCCACGTTGAGGGACGGCTGGATTTGGAGGAACAGCATATAGGCGGGGATCATGACCAGCAGGAAAGCGCCGCTGATTCTCTGTAGCTTCCAGAAAAGGGAATGCCCCTTGTTCCAGATCCTCGCCCCGAGGGTATACCCGCTGACCAGGGCCGCAGGTCCCATCAACATCCAGTAGAAGAATGGGGATACCCGATGTCTCCCCAGGACCATCAACACGGCCAGGAGCAGGACGAAAACGCACAGGAGGCTGAAGACCCATCGAAGCATCTTTTCATCCTCACGGCCCCCATAGCATTCGTATCGAATGATTCGCGCACCATTGAAGGCATGGAAGATCACCGGAATGCTCAATGCCCATTGGAAGAACATGAGAAGAAAAGACCTGCCGGTCTCCGGGATGGATTCAAGGGTATAGATATGAAACAGGGCCAGGAGCACCAGAAGAATGCCCGAGAGCCTGTGACACCAGCTCACGATAAAGTACCAACCCCTGGTCCCGGCATAGAAGGGCACACAGGGCAACCTCTGGAGCCCGGAAATCAGGGCGGCTTCAAGTCTCTTTCTCATGATTTCGCTACCCATGGGGAAATCCCGTCACCTGTGGACTTGCTCCTGCAAGTAAAGCAAAAATCTCTTCAGGGCCACTTCGATGTGCTGCCTGACCGTTCTTTCAATCACCTCTTCATCAGGGTCCTTTTCCCTGAAAAGAGCCAGGATCTTTCGGTGAATGGCCAGAGACTTCTGGAAATCCTCCTTGTAATACTGGTACGAGAATCGATGCCAGATGCTGTGCATGCGCAGGTTCTCCAGGACCCGAATGAGCACATCGTTTTCCGATGCCCGGATAAAGGTCTCATGAAAGGCAATATGGTGCTCCATGAATCCCCTGGCATCCCCTGCCTTTGCCGATCTTTTCATCCCTTCCAGGGACTGATCCAATGCCGCCAGATCTCTCTGCCCCATGTTCCTGCAGGCCATTCGAGCCGCAAGACCTTCGAGAACGGCGCGCACCGGGAAATTGTCCTGGACGTCCTTTCTGGATATGCTCTTGACGAAGGTCCCTTTCCTGGGGACCATGACCACGAGGCCCTTCTTCTCGAGATCCCTGAAGGCCTCCCTCAGGGGAGAGCGGCTGATCCCAAACTGCCTCTGGAGCTGCACCTCGAGCAGCTGCTCCCCGCCCTTCAAAAGGCCTTCCAGAATGGCTTGGCGAAGGGTTTCGGAGGCCTTCTCCGCCAGACCCGCGGGTTTGAAATCCAGGCCCCGCAACCGGTCATTCATTCCGGGCATGTTCTTCGTATCGCTTATGGATGATGATCGCCGATGGACTGCAGACCTGCCTGCACAAATCGCACAGGGTGCATTCATCCTCGTTTTCCGGGACGATGGATGGACTGCCCTCCTCCCCGGCAAAGATGTTCACCGGACACACCTTCACACACCCGCCGCACGCGGCGATGCCTGCGCATTTTGAAAAATCCACTTCGATGCTGATGAACTCGCCCATCTCCCGCCTCGGTGTTCACGATGAAAGGTGTTTCTTGAGCAGGGGAACGATATCGGAGAACCTCTCCGCCACATGGATACCGGCTTTCCAGAAGCTCTCGACCTTGCCCTTGGCGGTCCCCTTTTCGCCTTCCACAATGGTGGCCGCATGGCCGAACCTTACCCCGGGCATCTCATCCACGAAGCGACCGGCCACGAAAGCCACAATGGGCATGGTGATCCCCCTGGAAACGACCATCTCCGCAAGGCTCTCCTCAATGACACCCCCCGGTTCACAGAATAGGACAACGCCATCCGTTTCCGGATCCTCATGGAACAGGGGGATGAGATCCAGGAAGTTGGAACCCACGACCGGGTCGCCCCCGACCCCGATGCAGGTGCTCTGTCCGATGCCGTGGGTGCTGAGCAGGTTGGCGATCTCCGTGGTCATGCCCCCGCTTCGGGACGCTATCCCCACGCGTCCCGGCATGTAGGCCTTCCTCACGTCCTCCGCCGGTCCCCCTGCCATGCCCAGTTTGATCTTGCCCGGAGAGATCAGGCCGAGCGTGTTGGGACCGATGACGCGGGCACCCTTTTCCCTCGCCGTTTCCAGGAACTCCACGACGTCTTTCCTGGGCACACGCTCGGTGACCACCACCAGAAGCTGTATTCCATTTTCAAGGGTCTCCAGCACGGCCCCTTTCACCATACCCGGTGGAACCGAGATCACCGCCGCATCGGCCGGGTGATCCCTCAGTGCCCCACGAACCGTATCGTACACGGGTACGCCGTAGACCGCCTGTCCCTGCTTGCCGGGGGTGACCCCGGCAACCACACGGGTCCCGTAATCCAGCATGTCCTTCGTAAAAGAGGCAGCCTCTCTTCCGGTGATCCCCTGAATGATCACCCTCGCGTCTTTCTCCGCCAGTATGGACATCTCGTCTCCCTTGGGTGCTGCTCAGTTCCGGGTTCTCGTCACAGCCATCTCGGCCGCGCCGTCAATGGAAACGCTTCGGTCGCAGTAAACCACACCGTACTTTGAAAGGATCTTGAACCCCTCCTCTTCCCAGGCCCCGGGAACCCGAAAAACAGCCAGCGTTTCCGACGGGATCTTGCCAGCCTCCAGGATGCCCTTCACAACGCCGCGGGCCACGAGATCCACCCTGGTATTGCTCACCACGTTCATGATAACGGCGATCTTCTCGACGTCTCTCTTGGACAGGATGTGCCTGGTCAGTTCCTTCACCTTGAGAACGGAAGGGTTGCCGCCGATTTCGCAGTAATTGGCGGGTCTTCCACCATTCTGCCTCACCGCATCAAACGCTGTGAGGGAAGCACCACCTCCCCCGATGATCAAGCCCAGTGAACCGTCGAATTCGATCACGCGCCCTGCAACCCCACGATGATCCAGGCGATCAATATCCGCAGCCCTGCGCTCGAAATCCGTACTCGTCCTTCCACCGGCATATCGGCTTTCATCCGCCTGCTTTTCCGCCACATCCCTGTGCCGGAAGAGGGCGTCATCGTCGATCTCGATGTGACAATCCAGGGCAACCCATTTCCCGTCACCCGTGAGGGCCAGGGGATTGATTTCAGCGACCGTGGCATCATAGTCCAGAAACATGTCCGCAAGGCCGGAAAGGATGGCCCCCAGGCCCAGGAGCATGCCTCCCGAAACACCCGCCTCGGAGACGATCTCCCTGGCACGATACGGGGGCAGCCCCCCACGAACCGAAAACCGCTCCCGGATCACCTTCTCCGGTTTGGTTGCGGCCAACTCCTCCACATCCACCCCGCCCTCCAGGGAAAAGATCGCCAGAGGCTCTTTGGCCACCGTGTCATAGGTAATGGCCATGAAAACCTCCCGGGCCACCGCAGTCTTCTCCTCCACAAGGACCCTTCCGGGGGTGTAGCCCCTGGTCCGGGAGGAAAGGAGATGTCCCGTTCCGTCTCTGGCCGCCTCCAGGGAGGCGGCTTCCAGAATGCCGCCGGCCTTGCCCCTTTTACCCAGTGGGATTTGCGCCTTGAGCATGACGGGGCGGTCCGGGGTTCGGATCTCGGCGGCCGATTCAACCACATAACCGGAGGGAATCGGAATCTTGTAGCGCCCCAGGATCTCCTTTGCCTCGTATTCCAGAAGCCTCATGGTCTTCTCCCTGTAATGTCGATTGTCGACAATGTAAGGCCCTGTTCCCGCGCTTGTCAATACAAAAAACGGCGTCCCGTTTCATGAAACGCTGACAACGCCTGTCGCCATTCCTCCCCGTGCTTTCAAACGGGGCATCCGGGCAAAGGGGAGTGAAGCCGTGCCCTCAGGCGCTATCCCTTCCCGGCAGAAGCCCGGCAAGCCTCTCCAGGTCCCTTTCCGCCTCCAGGCCGCGGACCCGATCCACAATCTGAATCCGTACGGATTCCTCGAAGATCGGAGCGCTCAGGTCTTTGAACTTCCGGATGAGTTCCTCCCAGGTCAGGGGGTTTTCCGGATCCCCTTTGGGATAGTCTATGTGGGTCTTGAACTCCTCACCGCTTCTCGTCACGATGGAGACCGAGGCCGGCCACCTTTTCGGGAAATCCTTTTCCAGATCCGGATCATGCACGCAAGAAATGCGCCCCATCATCTCTCTGACCTCCCTGGATTCCATCTTTTCCCGGGTATATTCGTTCAATGAGGCCCGACCGAAGAGAATGGCCACTGCAGCCCCGTATGGCATGCTGAACTGGGCATCCACCACCGTCTTCGGGTTGTATTTGAGCTCCTCCGGTTCGGCCACGATGGGAAATCCTGCCCTCAGGATGCCCACCCTCACCTTTATTATATCCGAGGTCTTCAATCGGTGCCCCTGCACAATATCCAGGATGCCGTCAATCGGGCCCTGTTTGTAGCGGCAGCAGGAGTGGGGTTTGATGCTGGTCCGCATGATCCTGTACGGCGCACCCCATTCCTCCATCAATCGGGAAGGCATGGAGCCATCTGAATAGGCGTGAAGGAACCCGTACTTTCCTTCCAGGATGGATCCGGGACCGGTAAAGCCCTCCCCTGCAAGCAGGGCTGCAATGATCCCGCTGTGGGCCGCCCATCCGGGATGGAGGCGTTTGGTGAAAGCCCCGTCCGCCAGAAACTCCATGGAGGCTGCCGCCTGGCTCCCGGCGATGCCCAGGGCGTTTGCCATCCCTCTTCGGTCGAGCTTCAAAATCTTGGCCGCCGTGATGGCCGATCCCATGGTCCCGCAGGTGCCGGTCGGGTGAAAGCCCCGGGCATAGTGGGCCGCGGGGTCCAGCGTGAAACCCAGCCTGATTGCCGCCTCGTAGCCCGCGACGATGCCTTCGATCAGGTCCCTGCCCGAACAGCCCGCGATGTGGCCTGCGCCCAGGGCCGCAGACATGATGGCCACACCGGGATGAAGCGATCCCTCGTTGACCACGTCGTCGAGCTCAAGGGAGTGTGCGGCTGTGCCGTTGGCCAGGGCGGCCCAGACCGGGTCCGCCCTCATGTTCGTGCCGATGACCACGGCCCCTTCTCCGGTTCTTCCCATGTTCTTGACGACCCTGCGGACGGGCACGCTGGAGTCGCTCAACGCCCCCCTGGCGGCCACGCCCAGGTAATCCAGGAGCAGGTACTTGACGCGATCGACCACCTGCTCGGGAAGATGGTCAAACCCGAGCTCATGACATTTTTCTACCAGATTCCTTGTCTCCTCCATCAGGCAGTCCCGTCACCCTGTTTTCGACCGGAGACAGCTACGTTGCGGTTCCCGGCTGCAGTTCGCCCTTCGGCGGGCTGATCACCCGGTGACGAAAGACTCCCCAGACCGTTACCGGCAACACGATCACGGCCACCGCCAGCGCCACATTGCCGTCCGGGTGGAGCATCACCACGAAGGAGGCGAAAGCCAGCAGCGCCCGGAGAAGGATGTCTGCCCCCTTCTTTCTCGAGAATCGGGCAAACATCGCAGTGGAGATGCCGCAGGTGGAAATCGCCACCAGCAGCGTGTCCGCGACCTGATGCCATCCAGGTTCCTCCACCATGCCGGAGCGGGTGAATACGGCAAAAGACATGAACGTGATGGGCAGGCACAATTTCACGGCCTCATACATGGTCCGCATGAAGGAGGCACCCGCTATTTGCGCGGTGACCGCGGCCGTGAGCGAGGTGGGCGGCGACAATTCCCCCCAGATCGCAATCAGAAAGGCGAAGAAGTGGGCCACCCATGGGTTGACGCCAAGTTTCACGATCGGGTCCACCACGATGATGGCCATGATAATGTACGTGGCGGTCGGCGGAAGGCCGGCGCCCGCAAGCCAGCCGAAGACCCAGGCCATCAGGATGGTGGCCACCACGCTCCAGGCCCCGACCTCCAGCATCATGGCCCCCATACGGTTGATGAAGCCGGTCACGGTGAACAGGCCGATCATGATGCCGAGGGTGGCCAGCAGAAGCGTCAGATAGGACGTCATTCCGGCATGGGTCTCGATCATGATGAACATGTTCTTGAAGAATTTCTCCTTTTCCACAACCGGGTCCTTCCGCACGTACTTGAAGCAGAGGAAGCCGAGAAACAAGAGGATGAACATGAAGGTGCCCGTGTAGAGCGCAGCGCGCAGGGCCCCGTAGTTGAGCCACCCCATCAGCACGGCGAGATACCCGATCCCGACAAAGAAGATGGCGGTCTTGACCTTGTCATAGAGCGCCACCGAGGGCGCTGCAACAGGTTCGGAGGGCAACACGCGGACACTCAGGAGATAGATGGCGAGGGAGAGGGTACTAAAGTAGACAAAAGAAATGGCGAAACCGCGGACCACCACGTCCCAATAGGGAACACCGAGGAACTCGGACATCAGGAAACCGGCCACCGCCATGAGGGGCGGCATGATGAGTCCGCCCATGGACGCCGAGGTTTCCACCGCGGCCGCAAAGGCGCCCGGCACGCCATAGCGCATCATCAACGGGATGGTGAAACTGCCGGTGACCGCCGCATTGGCCGAACCGCTGCCGCTCACCATGCCGACCGAGACCGAGGCCAGCACCGCAGTCTGCGGGATGGTATGCCGCGACCGCCCGGCCAGCCGCCGCATGACCATGACCATCGCGCTCTGGGCCTCAAACCCCCGTGCCACCGCCGCCAAAAGCAGGAACGCCGCGACCACCGTCAGGGCAATCTGAGAATAGAGCCCGTAGATGCCCGTGGCGAGTTCGACCGTGCTGGAGGTGACGATCCGGTAGAAGGTGGTCCCCGGGTGCCAGAAGAAGTCGAGCGGGCTCAGATAGCCCCACAGGGTGTAGAAGACCAGAACCACGTTCAACCAGAACAGGACCGGATGGGCCATCCGCGACAGCTCCATGACCAGAAGGAATATGAGCAGACCGGCGATATAGTCCCTCGTGGTGTAGGATCCCTGCCGCCAGATCGAGATCTGGTCGTACTCCATGTAAAAATGATAGAAGGCAAACGCGCAGATACCCACATAGAACACGACCAGGATATGGTTCACCACCGGAGGCAGTCGCTTGTAAAAATAGTCTTCCCGGTACATGGACAGGATCTGAATCACCAGGGCGATCGGCAAGAGATAGGCCACGAGTTCGCTCGGGCCGCCGAAGCCGGTGTAAAAATACCAGATCAGCCACACGAACATGATGAGCGACAAGATGAATTGCAGGTTCTTGAGACTGATGTGCTGCTTGAGGCGTTCACTCAGCATGGCTATCTCCCTTTTGATCCAAGGTGTCTCACGCCTTCCAGGCGGCCGCGTCGATGGGACAATTGCCTTCGCCCGGCGAAAACAAGGGTGATAGCACGCAAGGCTCTTCTCTCCGCTGTTCTCGCGTAGGCTGTTGCAGGAAACACGCGGCGTACAATGTGGTCTTCAAACCGGTAACTGCGCAGGGATGAGAACCGGTAAGGGTCTGCCCAAAGATCACTTGGACAAAACAGTCCATCAAACGTTCGCCCTGAGGTATCGAAGGGCGAAGGTCCCGTTCATGCTTCGATACCTCAGCATGAACGAGCCTGGCCGTGTACTTGTCCAAGTTGTATCTTCGTAATCCCTAGTGATCCCGGGCCGGTTTCTCACCCCTGGCAATCCATTGGCGAGATCACTTGGCGATCTTCCACTTGTCGTTCCAGGCCTTGTGCTCTTTCAGGAATCTTGCCAGTCCCGCATGGACCGGGATATGCGGCCCGGCCTTGATGCCGCCCACCTGCATGCCGACGAAGTTGCGAGCCATGGGCCCGAAGCCCGGATCAACCTTGGCCAGGTCTTCGCGTTGCTTGTAGAACGCGCTCAGCATCTTGTAGACCACCTCCTCGGGCATGTCCACGCGCACGTTGTAGCCGAAAAGGATCGGCACGCCCAGGATCGTCTTCACGCCCACGTCCTTGCTGAAGGCCTTCGTGGCGTCCACCTCAACGGGCTCGAGGTCGGCAGCCTTCAGCTTTTCCACTTCCTTCGCAGATGGGTTGATCACCTTGATGTCCGCGCGCAGCTCGGTCTCTCGCCAATAGGATGCCAGGGACCGGCCGGCGGTCGTATAGGCAACGGCGCCGACAATGGAGCCGGACTGAAGCGCGTCCGCCTGGGTTGCGGTATCGATCTGGACGTGGTTGAATTTATAGCCAAGCGCCTTGAAGATACGATGGAAATTCAGCCAGTTCATGTAACCGGCCGGGGTGAAAAACACGGGCTTGCCGCTGAAATCACCCCAGCTCTTGAACTCGCCGGCCCTCGAGGCGTTCGTAGCCATGAAGGACTCCATGGGATAGGCATACCAGGTATGCACCAGCAGCGACTTGGCAGGTTTGTAGTCCTTGAAGCTCCCTTCACCGGCATAGAGAGGCACCATCCCCACATCGGCCGTGTAGCCGATCTCCCCTCCTCCGTCCATCGTGGACTTCATGGCGGCGGTCGTCGAGGGATATGGATTGACGGTGACCGTGTATTGACCGCCGAGCGCATCTTCCAGAATTTTCACCATGGAGGCTGCGACCTTGTACCCGTAAGAACCCGTGCTGGACGTGGCCCAGCGAATCGACTTTCGCTCCTGTGCATCGGCCGGGTTGATCGCCGAGAAGGCAAAAACTGCGGCAATGGCTGCTGCGAACACCCCAAAAGCGTAACCTGGTCTCATCTTTAACATCACTCTCCTCCTTCCCTCCTTTGAGTACAATGAATGAAACGGCGTGCCAATCCCCGCATCCGGCACTGGGCCCTGATGGCCATCCCCGGCAGCGGTCAGCGGCACGCGGCCCGTAATGCTATCGACATCGGATCAGGTGCGCGGCGGTCCTTACCGGCAATCCCGGATAGTGCCGACACACGTCCTCTCAACCGCGACAAACAAAGCGGACGATGTTAGAGATAATAATAGGGAATTGTCTTTTGCGGGTTTTGGGAGACTTTTTTAACAGAAATCTCTTTGCATGTCAATCGCCGATTACATAAGGCGTACCCTGCGTTCGTTGCTCTCCGGATAAGGGTATTCCATGTGCCGGGCCGTGGTCCGGGCAATATCTTCGCCAAAGGTTCGGGAAACCACCTTGAGCGCCATATCGATGCCCGCTGAGATGCCTGCCGACGTGACCACACGGCCGTCCTCGACCACGTGTTTTTCGAACTCCACGCTCACCTCTGGAAAGGAATCCCGCATCCAGTCTAACGATCTCCAATGAGTGGTGGCATGCAGTCCGTTCAGTAGCCCAGCGAATCCCAAAAGCATGGATCCCGTGCAGACGGAGGTCAGGATTTCGACTTCTGCTGCGCGTGTGCGAAGCCACTCCAGCATGACGGGGTTGTTCATTTCCCTGCGTGTACCCCAGCCCCCGGGCACAACAAGGATATCCAGTGGAGGGCAATCTTCAAACGTGTAATGAGGAATGACTTTCATGTTGCCTGTCGTCGTTACAGGCCCAGGGCCCTCAGCCACCAACCATACTTCAAAGGGTGAAGGTTCTTCTCTGCGTTTGTCTTCGTTCAGACGGGTTACAGAGAACACTTCGAAGGGGCCGCAGAAATCGAGAACTTCAATGTTCTCAAAAAGGACGATCCCGACACGCTTCCTCTCCATCCGTTCCCCCCTTTCTTTGAGCCCCGTGAACGGACCACCGGCGCAGGATGTTGAGCCCCCGCTGAAGCAGGAGGCCGTGTGCTGAGCTAACCCTCTCCCCGCTCGTTGGCATGTACTGTCGGCCCACAGCAGGTCTATTGGAACAGGAGACGGGTTTTGTGCACTCTTCTTTTAAAGATAACGCGATCCATTGATCAAGGTCAACAGGTACTTCCCGAAATCGATCATGCCTTCCGCATCGAACTTCCCGAATGCATTCCGCACGGCCAGAATAAGCTCCCTGTAACCCAACCACGCAAGGGTTTCGATCATGATCCTGCGCATGCGGACTCCTCATGCGATGTGTCCATTCCTTTCTTGACCCATAAGGGCGGGATTTCCTATAGTCCGAACATGAGGAAGGGACATCTTAAAACCCATGATCATTAAGATTTTCGGCGCTGAGTCTTTAGGGGTCCGTGGGCTTTCTTGTTCGGTTGAATTGAAGAGCCGGAAAATATACATCGACCCCGGCATAGCCTTGGGCTGGTCCCGTTATGGTTTTTTGCCCCATCCTTTTCAGATCGCGATCGGGGCAGGGATTAGAGAGAAAATTATTGAGGCATTGAAGGGCGCAAGTGACATCATTTTCACCCATTTTGATGGAGACCACTGTCCTTTGCGTAATCCAAATCCGTATCAGTTAGCGAACCATGACATAGAGGATAGTCTATCAGATTGCCTGATCTGGGCTAGGGGTCCGAATAATTCTCCGCCGACCCAGCAAAGAAGAAGAAAGGAATTGGCCGAAACAGCAGGGAAGGGTTTGCAGAGTCCCGAAGGAATGAAACATGGTCCATTGGAATTCTCCGCTCCTGTCCCCCATGGGCAACAAGGCGCGGCAGAAAACATGGTAATGATGTGCAGAATCGAAGAGGGGGGAGAGACCTTTGTTCATGCCTCGGATACACAGCTCCTGGAGGAGAAAACCATAGAAGTCATTCTGGATTGGAAACCGGATGTTCTCTTGGTCTCGGGACCTCCTCTGTATCATTATTCCGGTTCGTCATTTGATGCCCTGGGGGAAAAAGCCTGGCAAAATGCAAGGAAGCTCTCCAGCCATGTGGATACGGTGATTATTGACCATCATCTCTTGAGGTCCGAAGAAGGGATAGATTGGCTGACAAGACTGAAACACTCTTCGGGAAACAAGGTCTATTGCGCGGCAGATTACATGAAAAGGGAAGCCATCTTCCTTGAGGCCTGGCGAAAGCAATTGTATGAATGGCTTCCGGTCTGTAAAGATTGGCACGAGGACTACAGACAAGGGAAAGTCGATTTTGGTGATTACCGAATCAAGGGTTGCGAGGTCTTGATCGCCAATGGCAAAATCAAACCATGTAAATGGTATTATGCCTGCCCGGTTAAGGTACACACGGACACGGGGAAACTGGAAAGGCACTGGATTGAAGAGTATTGCCTGGTTAACAACAAGCATTGTGTTCGGTATCAGATGGAAGAAAGAGGGCAATACCATCCGGATAACATGTTGCCAAATGGTGACATACGGCAGGATTTACCGTGAAAATACACCCCCCCGACCCTCTCCCCCCACTTGGGTGGAGAGGGGGATTTTCATCCCCGGGGGTGGCAAGAAGTACTACTCTGGTCATGTGCGTTCAGTAAGACCATGATGGGGTGTCCTGAAGAAGGGATACGTTGAAATCTGCGTATCGGATCGACATAAGACGACGGATGCACTATAATCCCTCCACGATCAAGAGAAGGTACCCATGGAAAGCTCAACCGTAAATACCCGGGCGTCATCCGAGGTGGTGGACCGGCATCGCAACATCACCCTGTCGGATCGCGATCGAGACCGCCTCTTGGAGGCATTGAACCGACCCGGGCGTCCCATTCCCACCCTGGTAGAGACAATCAAGACGCACCAGGAACACCACTCCGGCTGAAATGGTCATCAATACCAGATGGCTGCGGGACGACCCTCGCCAGCTTTCTGTCATCGTCGCCGATCTGCGAGCCTCCGGCATCAGTGACGGGTGAGTCAACAAGGATCCCTGCAATTCTGTTCAGCAGGGGAATTCGTCCCGCAGAAGTCAGCGGGATGGGTATTTTAGAGTAGTATTCCGAGGGGAATTGAAACGCGGTGGAGGATATGGCGCAGAGGAAGGCGGCAGAAGGCGACGGAGAAAAGGTGAATCCGACGAGGAGGGATTCTCTTTGACAATTCCGGG
>JAFGPH010000320.1 GCA_016926135.1 Deltaproteobacteria bacterium | reverse complement strand
GTACGGGTCTGTACGGGGGGTGTCCCGTGAGGGACATTCCTACCGTGATTTGCGGGGTCCCAGGGAGTAGTGGTCGGCCTTGGGTGGGCCTTCCTGGCCCTCCCTGAGCGGGCAGCCCTTCGTGGTGTATGTGGGACTGATCCTGGCTGCGGCCAGCCTGGGGTTCCTGATCCACAACCTGCCGCCGGCACGGATTTTCATGGGGGATGTGGGCAGTGTTTTTCTGGGTTACCACTGCGCGGTCTTACCCCTGATGATGATCAGCCTGATGCGGCCCTCGGAAGGCGCCAGGGACTGGGTTCCCCTGGCAGGGATGCTTCTGGTCTGGCCCTTCGTGTTCGACACCGCGTACACCCTGGTCCGCCGGCTGCTTCGGGGCGAAGAGGTCTCGACGCCCCATCGGTCCCACGTCTACCAGAGGCTCGTAATCGCAGGTATGAGTCACGCCGCGGTCACCCTTGTTTACACGGGGTTGGCCCTGACCGGTCTGGTCTGGGCGGCTGTTTATGTGACATGGCCTGCCGACACCCTGTGGCTGATCATTCTGGGGCTCGTCGTTGAGGCGACGCTTCTGTTAGGCCTGGTGGGGCGCTGTGAGCGCAGAAGAGAAAATGAGCTTGCCGAGGCCGGAAAGGCACTTGTGCGGCCTTTCCATTCGGGAGGGGCTGAACAGGGAAGAGGGGGTGAGGGAGGTCAAATGAAAAGGGGATTTTTCAAGTCCCATATTCTTGTGGTCATCGGGCTGGACGGGGTCCTGGTCGTTCTCTGCTATTACGCGGCCTTTCTGCTGCGGTTTGATTTCTCCATCCCGCCCGATTTCATGGCATCCTTCAAAGAGAGCTGGCCCTATGTGCTGGGTACGAAATTGGCCGTCTTTGCCCTGTTCACCCTCTATCGGGGAATGTGGCGATACACGAGCGTGGAGGATTTGTTCAATGTGTTCAAGGCGGTGTTCACCAGTTCCCTTCTCATCATGTTTGCGGTGCTGATGCTGCATCGCTTTGAAGGGTACCCGAGGTCCGTCTTTCTCACGGACGGGTTTCTGACCCTGGTCGCCATATCAGGCTTTCGCGTGCTCGTGAGGCTCTACTTCGCGTGGGGCACGGGTTTTGAGATCTTCCCCTCCATCACCCGAGGGCCCAAGGGCTGGAAGAGGGTGCTCATCATCGGCGCGGGGAACATGGCGGAAAAGGTCATCCGGGAGATCAGGGAGAACCCCGATCTCAAGCTCGATCCCGTGGGCTTCCTGGATGACGACCCCGCCGCACACGGAAAGACGATCCACGGGATTCCGATCATCGGCCCGATTGAGATGGTCACGCGGATGCGGGTGGATTTCGACGAGATCCTGATCGCCGCCCACCCCGTTGGGGGCGCGGAGATGCGAAGGATCGTGGAGGCCTGCGAGCAGACGGACAAACCTTACCTGATCCTGCCCCGGATGGGAGAGATCATTGCCGGCAGTGTGTCGGTGAAGTCCGTTCGAGAGGTCAATCTGGCCGACCTCCTGGGTCGTGAAGAGGTGAGGCTGGATCAGGAGGTGATGGGACGTTTCCTGCGGGGTACCCGCGTACTGGTGACCGGTGCCGGGGGATCGATCGGATCGGAGCTGGTCAGGCAGATGTGCCGTTTCAGCCCGCAAGCCGTGGCACTCCTGGATTTCAGCGAAAACAACCTGTTTGCCATAGAGATGGAGTGCCTCCAGCGCTTTGGAACCGTGCCGGCCCACACCTACCTGGTGGACGTACGGAATCGGGAATCGTTGGGCAGGGCATTCAGGGAGTTTCGGCCCCAGATCGTTTTCCACTCCGCTGCCTACAAGCATGTTCCCATGCAGGAGATTCATCCCAGAGAGGCGGTGTTGAACAACGTGCTGGGTACCAGGAACCTGGTCGACGCAGCCCTGGAGGCAGAGGTGAAGTGCTTTGTGCTCGTCTCGACGGACAAGGCGGTGCGGCCGGCGAACGTGATGGGCGCCACCAAGCGCGTGGCCGAGATGATGGTGGAGTGCGTGAACCGGAGAGGCGAGAGTCGTTTCATCTCCGTGCGCTTCGGAAACGTCCTGGCAAGCTCCGGTTCCGTGGTAAGGATCTTTGAGGAGCAGATTGCCCGGGGAGGTCCGGTCACGGTCACACACCCCGAGGCGACCCGCTACTTCATGAGCATCACCGAGGCGGCGATGCTGATTCTCCAGTCAGCGGCCATGGGGGAGGGCGGGGAGACCTTCATCCTGGACATGGGGAAGCCCCTCAAGATTCTCGACATGGCCAAGGATCTTATCCGGCTCCACGGCCTGGAGCCCGAACAGGATATCTCCATCACCTTCATCGGCCTCCGACCGGGGGAGAAACTCCTCGAAGAGATCATCACCGAAGGGGAAGGGATTGTGCCGACTTCCCATGAAAAGATCCTGCTCTATCGCAGCGGCCCGTGTGATGCGGGTCTCCTGGAAACCCGCGTCAAAGAACTCCTGGATGTGGCCGAGACCTACGACGCCGCGGCCATCAAGAGGAAGCTCCGGGAGATCGTGAAGGAGTACTCAGGCTAGTCCTTCATTTCCCTGAGCAGTGCTTCAATGGCCGGACGATTGGGGTCGTTGGGGGAGAGCTGCAGGAACCGCCGCAGGTGAAAAGCTGCGCTTCTTCGGTCCTGCAACCGCTCCAGGTAAATGACCCCGAGGTTGATGTGGGCCAGGGCAAAATCAGGGTTGAGGGCCAGGGTCTTTTTGAACGCCTCCACAGCGCCGGCGTAATCCTTCCTGTTCGCAAGAACCATCCCGAGGTTACAGTGAAAGGACGGCTCCAGAGGCTTGAGGGCCACGGCCTTCTTCAGCATCTCCAAGCCCTGATCCGTGTGGCCCAGTTTTGCCAGGGATTTGCCCATCCCGAAATAGGCCTCGGCATGTTCGGGATTCAGGGACAGGACCTTGTCGTACAGGGCGACGGCCCGAACGTAGTCGCCCGTCGCCTCGTAAATGGTGCCCAGGTTCATATACGCCGGCCAGTAAAGGGGATACACCTCCGTGGCGCTCCTGAACTCTTCCATGGCATCGTGGGTGTTGCCCTGTGCAAGATACATGTTTCCGAATTTCAGCCTGTTGAT
Source organism: Deltaproteobacteria bacterium (assembly GCA_016926135.1). The sequence continues at coordinate 1,009 of JAFGPH010000320.1, read as the reverse complement.
GGCGATGAACTCGTTTTGGGGCCCTTTCATCGATTCGGGCCTCCATGACGTGAAGAGGAAAGTGAGCAGCAGACAGGCCGTCAGAATGGAGAGCCGTTTGAATCGCCTGGATCTAATTCCGTGATAGATCTCAAAGGCGCCATAGGCCGCCATCAGAATCAGGACAGGCACGACCGGCAACCGGTGGCGGGAAGAGATGAAGAAGGGAATCACGGAGAGGGTGTAGGCGAAAAGGAAGAGCACAAGGTGAAAGACCTTCTTCCGGTTCCTGAATGCTGCCACGAACCCCGCAACGGCAAAGGAGAGAATCAGGCCGAAGGAGAGCGGAAGGTAGCGAAGAAGAGGGAGCTTCTCGCGAAAAAGGGTGTAGTGGAAGTTGTTGGGGGCCTCATAGTTGTTGAAGAAGAGAAAGGTCTTGTAAAGCTGTCTCAGGATGAAATCGAGGGAAAGAATGGGGATGACCCCCTTGGTGGGCTTACAGTAGAACCCGGTGGAGTCGTAGCTGTTCCCGGATGTCCACTGGACCATCCTGGGCAGGTCGTAGCTCTGGGACCAGGTGAGGAGCCCCACGAGGGAAACGAGAAGGGCCAGTCCCACATAGAAGAGGGGGTTCAGGGAACCGAGCTTCTTCCGGTAACCAAGGTGAAACAGGAGGAACCACAGGAAAAACACGGCGATGAAAAGCAGGATATTGTATCGACCCGAAATCGCCAGGGCGGATGTCACCGCTGCAAGAACATAGAGACCCGGATTCTTTTTCTCGAGGCAGAGGGTCAGCACATAGATCAGCAGGAGGTCCAGAAAAGTGATGAGCACGGCCCGGACCATGAGCCCGGAGAAGAAGATGGAAACGGGGTACACGGCCCAGAGCCCTGCCGCCAGGAGGCCCGCTGGGGGATGGAAGATCCTCTTTCCCAGGGCGTAGAGCAGGATACACCCAAGGGGGAGGAGCAGGACCTGGAAGACAAAGACCCACAGGGGCTTCACGCCGAAAAGGGCGTAAAGGCCG
>JAFGPH010000319.1 GCA_016926135.1 Deltaproteobacteria bacterium | reverse complement strand
GCCACCATGCTGACCACCATTCTGTAGTTTGAACCCACGTAGATATCCGCGAATTTCTGAGCAAATCCAACAAGCAGGCTTGCCGTAACCAAGCCCGTGGTGCTGCCCATTCCGCCGATAATGCACACCGCCAGTGCATTGATCATGACGTTATATCCGGAAATCGTAGTAACCGTCTCGAGCGGAAAAATGGCGATCGCCCCAACACCCGCCAACGCTATACCGAACGAAACACTCAGTGTGGCGATCCAGTCTGAATTGATACCCAGGCAAAGGGCGGTTCTTTCCTCCTGCGCAATGGCCCTGAAGGCCAAACCGGTCCTCGTATAATGGGTGAAAAGCCAGAGCCCAAAAACCATGATCGCACAGAGGAGCACAACAATGATTCGATGGCCGTCGATATAGGTGTCACCGATCGGGATACTGGCGTCCACAAATGCGGGAAGCTCTCGCCCATAGCCACCTACAAAGTAGATCAATAGTTCTGATATGATCATTCCTACCGCAAAAGTACCGATGACCTCCGATATCACCTGACCGTGTATGCGCAAAAGGACGAACCTGAAGATAAGACCGCCAAAAAAGGCGACGAGCAGTATAGCGAAGACTGCCGATAGCACATAGGGGAAGGAAAACAGGTGGAGCAGATACCACGCACAATATGCCGCCAGGACATAATAGGAACCATAGGCAAAATTGGCTACACCGCTTATGCCGAAAGTAAGTGAGAAGCCGATGGCCATGGCCGCCAAGGTTGCACTGTTGGACAAGGCGTAGACAAAATTGCTGAGGAGCATCTTCAGTCCTCCCCTTTCGTTACTTGGCCGGCTTCATCCCCTTGGGCAGCACAATCTTTGCCTCGGCAAGGGCAGGCGGATAGACAATGACCCTCTTGCCCTCGTCCGTCCACTGAATCACACACCCAGTTGCTGTCTCCTTGAAATCGAGGCCAAAGGGAACCTGATGCACCTCATCAAAACGAATCCGGCCGAAAATGCCCATCCGGTCGGTCTTCTTCAATTGCGCCACCACGGGATCTGCATCCAGGGTTCCGGCGCGCTCGATGGCCTCCGCCAAGACCTTCACCGACTCATAGGCAGGCCCGGCGCCATGCCCGCCGGTTCCCGACGGGTAACCCCAGCGTTTATCGAAGATTGCCTGAAACTCCAGGGATCCCGGGACCTTGGCGGACCCAATGGCGGATCCCAGCTCGTAGATGGCCTCCATGGCCCCACCGATTTGCCCATTGGTGTTTTTCCACGCCTCCGGTATGCCTATTCTGGAAGTGAACCCGGCCATCAGGGCGTTGACCCGCATCGACTTCCACTGTTTGATCAGGACGTTCGTCTCCACCATGTCGAAGATGGGCATGATCACGTGGGCCCCGCCACTCTGGGCCTTCATCAATCCGGTAGAAAAATCTCCGGTTCCTGCAGGGTAGCTCTCCTGGCCCAAAATGGTCCAGCCGGCCTTTTCGAAATAAACCTTCCTCATACCACCCGCTACGGCCCTGGCCCACGCCACATCCTGATTGAAAATGTGAACCTTTTTGAACCCGAACTCCTCGTTGATAAAACGCATTATACCGGAGAGGTACATCATCAGGTGCTTTGAACTCACGCAGAGTCTAAAGATGTATTTGTATTTCTCCGGGCTCGTTTTGAACTTGGGCTCGGAATCGGGCGTCATGGCTATCGCTACCAGCATGGGGATCTTGTACTTGGCAATGATATCCATGGCGGAGAGAAAGACCTCCGAACGAAGCGGCCCCACCACCACGGCGCTGACCTTCTTCTCAAGGATCGTCTTCTCCAGCGCCAGGAGGGCATCGGTCACGGGAACCCCTGGCTCAGCATCACGGGTATCGCTCGGGATCGCCTTGAGGAGTCGCTTTTCCTTGCCTACCATTACGCCTCCTCGCGCATTGATTTCATCCACGGCGATTTGAACCGCCTGGTAGGCTTGTTCTCCCGCGGGGTGCGACAGGGACGTAACGACACCGATGTTGATGGGATTTGCTCCTGTGGCATTGGTGACGGGAAGAAAGGTCAGAACGGTGAAGCACGCGAGGAACAGGACAGAGGACAAATTTCTATATCTTTCCATGATAAGCCCCTTTCGTGAAGTCATCACGTAAATCCGTGTTTGTTCTAAATTGTACGGAGCAGGTTTTGCAGATTGAGCTGAGAGTGGACTTTCCGCCAGAGTCCATTCGATTGAGGAAATGCAATAATCTCTGTTCCCTCAATCCTGGGAGTGGTGTTTGAAAGTGAATGACTCAGACCGACCCTGAAATCAGCCGTCATACTTTATTTACCCATAAACTTGGGTCTTTTTTTGCCCACGGACTCGAGTCCTGCCAGGGCATCCGCCGTCCTGAACAGTTCCAGGGCGCCGCGCGATTCTAGCTCTAGGGCCTCTTCCAGGGGCAGGTTTTCCCCTTCGTCCATGATTTGATTTGCCATCTTCACCGCCATAGGGCCTTTGAATGAAATCTGCTTGTGCAACTGCGCTCTCAATTCATTGTCTTCCGTCCCCTCGCCGCGAATCACTTTTTCCACGTTGGCTTCCGAGAACTCCTCGGCTATCCTACCCAATTCCGGATCTACAACCCCGCTCGGTTGCTTTGTTTCAGGGATCGCCGGCATGGAGGCGAGTTGCCCGATCTTCTCGTCCAGATCGCCGGGATGCACGACATGCTCCACAAGTGCCATACTCAGGGCCTTACGTGCGCGGATCATAGGGCCTGCCAGGACAAGATACTTCGCAAGAGGCTTTCCAATCTTTCGCATGGAGCGGGGCATCCCGCCCATCCCGGGAATGATGCCGATGGAGGTTTCCGGGAATCCGAAGGTCGCCTTTTCCGAGGCTACGATCACATCACAGGCAAGAGCGAGCTCAAGCCCGCCCCCTAAAGCGAGCCCTTGGACACGAGCGATCATCAGTTTTTCGCTCTTGTCTATGCGGCCTGCAACCTCCTTGGCACGTACTCCAAATTTCTCAAGCTCCTCGAACCGCCCGGATTTAATGCACTCGATGAACGTCCCGATATCGGCCCCGGCAACAAAATCCTTCCCCATCCCTGCAAGAACCACCACCCGGATTGACGGCTCCTTGTGAATTTCATCCAGAGATTCCCCCAGCTGCGTGAAGACCTGCTCGTTCAACGCATTCATCACCTCGGGGCGCTTGATCGTGATTCTGGCCGTATTTCCTTCCCTGGACCAGGTCACATAACGAATGTCCCAGGGTTCCCGCTTTGCATGCTGCTCCTCCAAATTGGCCGGCATGACGAGGTCGGGATTTCTCTTCACGATATCCTTGACGAGATGGTACGTTCGATCGATTCCCACAGCGTTCATCAGTTCGAAAGGGCCGCTCTTCCACCGAAGCCCCACCTTTGCCCCAATATCCACCTCGGCCATACCCGTCACCCTCTCATTCACCAGGGAGGCGGCTACAAAGAAGACAGCCCCGAAGAGACGATCGCGTATCCGATCGAACGTTTCCGGTTTGGGGTCCCCGGAAAGATCCCATAGGCCACCGCTATTGAGCTTGCGTTCCACCGCAGCCGCCGGCCCGTAAAACTTGCTTATCCGACGCCCGAGCGTGGAAGAGGTAAGATACGCCAGGCTGAACCCACGCGTGACGTTCATGAACTCGAAAGGCCCCATGCCACCGCCGAAGGTCTCCCTGACAACGTGATCGATGGAGGGAATATCTCCCACTCCTTCATCGAAGAGGCGGAAGGCTTCCATGGACCAG
>JAFGPH010000318.1 GCA_016926135.1 Deltaproteobacteria bacterium | reverse complement strand
TGGACCCTGGACCTTGGACCCCGCTCAGAGGTCCCCCGTCCCAGGTCCATACGGCTCCGCCGGTCCCAAGGTCTAATGCTGTTGACCTTGGACCCTGGACCCCGGACCTCCCTTATAGCCATATCATGACTGAGATACAGCTGTCTCAATTCGGGCAAATAGAAAAGAGTAAATTTGGGTTGACAAGGATGTGCCAAAAAAAGTAATAACAAGCCCGTTAGGTGCAGCATTTCCTGCCTTTTCGTGACTTCCTCACATCGAAAGAGAAGGGTCACCTGAACGGAGGTGGAAGACTTCTATGGGTCAGGCCTACGAGCCGCCGGTTGACGAGTCCATTCTCAAGATCGAGAATCTTCACATGTACTTCGGCAGGGTCGCCGCCCTTGCCGGAGTGGACCTGGAAGTCAAACGGGGAGAGATTCATTCCATCATCGGGCCTAACGGGGCCGGGAAGACCGTGATGATGAACTGCATCAACGGCCTGTACCGCCCCCAAAAGGGGAAAATCCTTTTCAAGGGCCGGGACATCACCTCATTGCCGCCCCACCAGCGGGCCCAGCTCGGAATTTCCAGGACCTTCCAGAAGATCGAGCTGTTCGGCGGCATGACGGTCCTGGACAACATCCGCCTGGGAAGACACATCCACCTCAAGACGGGCATCCTGAGCGGCTCCATCTACGTCGGCAAAACAAAACGAGAGGAGCTGAAATCCAGGAAGTTCATCGAAGAGGAGATCATCGACCTGCTGGAGATCGAGAACATCCGGAACCAGACGGTCCACATGCTCCCCTATGGTCTGCAAAAACGCGTGGAGCTGGGCAGGGCATTGGCCCTGGAGCCTGAGCTGCTGCTTCTGGATGAGCCGCTTGCCGGCCTCAATCTGGAAGAGGTGGAGGACATGGCCCGGTTCATCCTCGATATCAACGAGGAAAAACGATGGAGGGTGACCTGCATCCTCGTGGAGCACGATATGGGGGTGGTCATGGACATCTCCCATCGGGTCTTCGTGCTGAATTTCGGGAACAAGATCATGGACGGCACCCCGCAGGAGGCCCAGCACAACCCCGAAGTGATCCGTGCCTATCTGGGCGAAGAGGATCTCTATGCCACCAGGAGGTAGCGAGGAGCATGTCTGATTCGAGGGTGGAGATCACGAAGGACCTCACCATTCCCAAGCTCTTCCTCCGGCAGTGCAGGAAATACGGGAAGGACAAGGTGGCCATGCGGGAGAAGGAGTTCGGCATCTGGCGGCCCATCACCTGGCAGGATTACCACGACAACGTCAAGTACCTCTGCCTCGGCATGGTAAGTCTCGGCCTGAAAAAGGGAGACAAGGTGGCCATGATCGGTGACAACCGCCCCGAAGGTCTGTGGGCGGAGATGGCCGCTCTGTGCGCAGGCGGGGTGGGCGTCTGGTTGTTTCAGGATTGCATGATGGACGAGGTGAGGTACATCATCGACCACTCGGACGCCAGATTCTTCGTGGGCGAAACCCAGGAGGAGGTGGACAAGGCCCTCGCCATCAAGGACCAGTGCCCCAAACTGGAGTGGATCCTCTGGGACGATCCCAAGGGCATGCGCGCCTACCGGAAGGACTTCCTCATCAGTCTCGAACAGGTCCAGGAGCGGGGAAGGGATCTGGATCGCAAGCAGCCCGACCTCTTCGAAAAGCTGGTGAACGACGGGCACGGAGACGACATCTGTCTCCTTTTCTACACCTCGGGAACTACGGCCCAGCCTAAAGGGGCCCTGCTCAGCCACTGGAACATGCTCACCATGGGGCACAACCTGATGAGCGTGGACCCCTGCTACGACACGGACGACTTTGTCTCCTACCTCCCCTTTGCCTGGATCGGCGAACAGATGATGTCCGTCTCCTGCGGACTTCAGGTGGGCTACACCTTGAACTTCCCGGAAGAGCCCACCACGGCGAGGGAGGACATTCGACAGATCGGTCCCCACGTGATGTTCGCCCCGCCCCGCCTCTATGAGGGGATGACCCGCCAGGTGCAGGTGAAGCACATCGACTCCACCTGGATCAAGCGCAGGATTTATGAGTTTGCAACCCGGGTGGGCTACCATGTGGCCAACCTCCGGTTCGAAAAGAAGCCGGTGCCCCTCACCTGGAAAATCCTAAACTGGGTGGCCTATGTGACCCTGCAGAAGAAGCTGAAGGATCATCTGGGCATGTCCCGCCTCAGGCATGCGTATACGGGAGGCGCCGCCATGGGCCCGGATCACTTCCGGTTCTTCCACGCCCTGGGGGTGAACCTGAAGCAGATTTACGGACAGACGGAGATCGCGGGAATTTCCATCGTGCACCGGGACGGCGATGTGAAGTTCGACACGGTGGGCACCCCGATCCCGCAGACGGAGGTGCGGATCACGGAGGAAGGAGAGATTATCTCCCGCAGCCCGTCCGTGTTTCAGGGCTATTACAAGAATGAAGAGGCCACGCGGAAAACGCTGGTGGACGGATGGCTCTACTCCGGGGACAAGGGTTTCATCGACGAAGACGGTCACCTGGTCGTGTTTGATCGCTCCAAGGACGTCATGACCCTGAACGACGGGAGGCCCTTCTCCCCCCAGTACCTGGAGACCCGGCTCAAGTTCAGCCCCTTCATCCAGGAGGCCTGGGTGATCGGAGACCAAAGGCCTCATGTGACGGCCGTCATGTGCATCGACTATTCCGTGGTGGGCAAATGGGCGGACGAGCGGAAGATCAATTACACCAGCTACCAGGAGCTATCCCAGAAACCGGAGGTCTGTGAACTGGTTCGAAAGCAGATCGCGGAGGCGAACCGGGATCTTCCCATCCCTGCCAGGATCCACCGGTTCGTGAACCTCTACAAGGTTTTCGACGCGGATGACGAGGAACTGACCCGGACCAGCAAGCTGAGACGGGCCTTTGTGGAGAACCGCTACCGGGTAATCGTGGATGCCCTGTATACGGATGCGGAGACGGTCCACATGGATACCACCATCACCTACGAAGACGGCAGGGAGCAGCAGATCAAGACGGATTTGCGTATCATGAACGTGTAGCGATTGGGTCTGTGGATGGTGTGTATTTTGCGGGGAACTGGAATAGCGAACCGCAGAATATCGAACACCGAATATCGAAGGCCGAAGGCAAGAACCGAATCCGTGATCCTTCATGATTCGAAATTCCTTGTTCGACATTCGATATTCAATGGGTTTATCGGATCCAGTCACGGCCCTGAGGCCTTAAGCCTCGGTAGGGACTGAGTCTCGGCCGACGGCCCACGTCGCGAGTAAGGGAGACAGCCCATGGAACTCTTCTTCATGTCGCTCATCACCGGGATCATGGTGGGGGGAATTTACGCCCTCGTGGCCCTCGGGTGGGTTCTCATCTATAAGTGCTCCGGGGTCCTCAATCTGGCCATGGGGGAACTGACTCTTATCGGCGCCTACGTGACCCTCACCTTTTACCAGATGAAAATGCCCTTCGTCCTTGCTGTGGTATGCACCCTCCTGGTGGGCATTGTTCTGGGATACCTTACGGAGCGGATCTTTCTGGACAGACTCATTGGGGAACCCATTCTCTCGGTCATCATGGTGACCGTGGGGCTCTCCTTCTTCTTCAAGGGGTTCGTGGAGTTCATCTGGGGGACCGACACCCGGGTTTTTGAGCCTGCCGTCTTCAGCATCAAGCCGATTGCCATAGGTTTTCTCAAGATCTCTCCGGTATACCTCTGGTCGTTCATCCTCTCCCTGGTTCTGCTGATCATTTTTGTGTGCTTCTTCAAGTACACCCGCTGGGGTCTTTCCATGCAGGCGACCGCGGACGACGAAACCGCGGCCCTCTCGCTCGGGGTAAGCGCCCGGTTCGTGTATGCCGCGGCCTGGGCCATCGCCTTCATGAGCGCCGGCGTGGGGGGGGCGCTTCTGGGCAACATCAACGGCATGAACATCTCCATCGGATACCTCGGGCTCCTGGTGCTCCCGGCGGTCGTCCTCGGGGGACTCAATTCCGTTCCAGGCGCCATTGTCGGGGGAATCATCATCGGCGTGCTCCAGAATCTCTCCGGCGCCTACCTGGATCATTACTTCCCCGGAGGGGTCAAGGAGATCGTGCCTTTCGCCTTCATGGCCGTGTTTCTGCTCTTCAAGCCTTACGGCCTGTGGGGATGGGAGAGGATCGAAAGGGTGTAGGGGGTTCTCATGTCGAGTGTCTGGTTGCCATGCGGTGATTATCATCAGGACTACGCAGAGGATCAGGGCTGGTGGCAGACCAACTTCATCAAGGGGAAGATGATTCTGCTTCTCCTGATCCTTTTCGTGGGCATCCCGCTGCTCCTTCCGGGATACTGGGTGAGCGTGGCCACCATGGTCGGGTACACGGCTATGGGCGCCCTGGGGGTGCAGCTTCTCATCGGGTACACGGGTCTCATCACGCTCGGGCATGCGGCATTCATTGCCGTGGGCGCCTACACAAGCACCCTGCTGGTGCTGCAGTTCCCCTGGCCGCGTGTTCTTGTGGACCTGGGTCTTGCCTATCCCATCAGCATTGTTGCCGCCGCCTTGACTGCCGGCATCTGGTGCGTGCTCTTCGGGCTCCCTTCCGCCAAGGTCAAGGGCTTCTACCTCATCCTCACCACCATGGCCGCCCAGTTCATCACCGTGGATTTCATCCTCACCCAGTACGTGAGCCAGATCGGCGGCAGGGGACAGGCTTTTTCCCTTCCCCCGGGCACGATCAAGATCGGACCCTGGATCATCGACAGCGAGGTCAAGATCTACTACCTCATGGTCGTGCTGGTCACCCTGATGGTGATCGCCATGGCCAACCTGTTCCGTTCCAAGCCCGGCCGCGCGTGGGTGGCGATCCGGGACAACGATATTGCAGCCGAAGCCTTGGGGATCGACATCGTGCGTTACAAACTCCTCGCCTTCTTTGTGGCCGGGGCCTCTGCCGGCGTGACAGGCGCCTTCTGGGTGAGCAACACGGCCGCGCTGAGCCCCGAGCATTTCCCCTGGTTCTGGTCCCTGTGGCTGGTCGGCGTGATTCTCATCGGCGGTGCGGGGTCCATTCACGGGGCGATTTTCGGCTCCATCTTCATGGTGCTGGTCATGGAGGGGCTTCAGTGGGCCGTGATCCCCCTCTCGGAGTATTATCCCAAATTGCTCATCGACTTCGCCTACATCAAGGATGCCTCTTTTGGTCTGGCCATCTGCGCGTTCCTGATTTTTGAACCCAACGGACTGGCCTACCGGTGGTGGCAGATCAAGAACTACTTCAACCTGTGGCCGTTTTCCTATTGACCGGATTCGCGGGGAAAGGAGGTGAAGATCCGACAGATTGGAATTTCCTGCTACACCAAGAGAACATCTTATCGGAACCATCAAGGGGGTAGACATGAAGAAGATTCTATGCAGTGGTTTTGTGCCGGTGCTGGCCTTTCTGATGCTGGTCGGTTTTCACACGGGGGTCGCGGCCCAGGAGATCAAGGTGGGGGGAATCATGGACACCACCGGCGCCACCTCCGATGTGGGAAAGGATTATGCCATCGGCATGGAAGAATCGTTCAAGTACATCAACGAGAAGGGCGGCGTCAACGGCAAAAGAGTCAAGTACACCTGGTTTGACTACGGGTACCGGATCCCTGAGGCCATCACCAAGTACAACCTGCTCAAGAGGCTGGGCGTCGTGGCCATCATGGGGTGGGGAACCGGGGACACGGAATCCCTCTCGCCCACGGTGAACAAGGATAAACTGCCCTATGTCTCTGCTTCCTACTCGGCCCACCTGACCGATCCCAGGAAGACGCCCTACAACCTTTTTTTCTCCTCCGATTACTCCACCAATGCCAGGGCCTGCCTGACTGCCTGGTTCGACAAGAAATGGCCCAAGAAGGAGGGCTTTGGAAAGAGGAAGCCGAAGCTCGCCTGCTCCTATATGTTTGCATCCCCCTATGCCAGCGCCCCCATCAAGGCGATCAAGGACCATGCAGCCCTGCTGGGTTTCGAGATTGGGGATGACCAGGACGTCTCCCTTTTTGCCCTGGATACCAAGAGCCAGATCATGGCCATGAAAAAGTTCAATCCCGATGTGGTCTGGCACGGCAACACGACCATGTCGGTTTCAGCCACCATGCGGGATGCCTTCGCCCTGGGACTCAAGGCGGACCACATCATCAACAACTGGGGGTTCGACGAAAACCTGCCCCGCCTTGCCGGTGAAGCGGCTGAAGGGGCCATGGGCGCCACGCCGTGCGCGTTCTTCGGGCAGGCGTCCAAGAATATGGACATGGTGGTGGCCTCCGCGAAAAAATACAGTCCTGCGGTGCCCCTGGAAAAGAGATTGAACCGTACGATACAGGCCTGGGGAGATGCCCTCCTGCTCTGGGAGGCCCTGAAGCGGGCCGACAAGGCGGGGGATCTGACCGGCCCGGGGATCATGAAAAAGGGATTTGAGACCCTGAAGGACTATGATATCGGCCTGGGCGCCTCGCCCATCACCTTTACCCCCACCGATCACAGGCCGACCACGGGGTGCCTCGTGCAGGAGTGGAAGGGCGGGAAATTTCAGGAAGTGGAACGGGTGGATCTCAAGAAACGCTGGCCGGGTAAATGGGAAAAGGAATGGCTGGGCTGGTAACCCTTTTTTCGAATCGGCTGAAACCCCGATAAGGGCGGGATTTCGTGGAGGTCAGGTCTTTGGTCGCAGCAGAACCCATCCTGAAAATCAACAACATCGAGGTGAAGTACCACGAAGTCATTCTGGTGCTGAAGGGAGTCTCCATCGAGATCCCCAGGGGGGGTATCGTCGCGCTCCTGGGGGCCAACGGTGCAGGCAAGAGCACCACCCTCAAGGCCATCTCGGGGCTCCTCAAGACCGAGGACGGAGAGGTTTCCGACGGGGCCATCCAGTATGAAGGCCGCAGCATCCATCACGAAAGTGCGGCCAACATCGCCCGGATGGGCATCGTGCAGGTCATCGAGGGAAGAAGGGTCTTCGAGCACCTCACTGTGGAGGAGAACCTCAAGGTGGGGGCGCACCTTCGCAAGACCGGTTCCGTAAAGGAAAAGCTGGAACTGGTCTATCACTATTTCCCGAGGCTTCGGGAAAAGCGAAATGAGGTGGCCGGATTCGTGAGCGGCGGCGAGCAGCAGATGACCGTGGTCGGCAGGGCGCTGATGACGGAGCCCAAGCTGGTGCTCCTGGATGAGCCCTCCATGGGGCTCGCGCCCAAACTCATCCACGAGATCTTCCGCATCATCACCCAGCTCAACCAGGAGGAACGGATTTCCATACTCCTGGTGGAGCAGAACGCCAAGCTGGCGCTGCGCGTGGCACCTCATGCCTACGTGATGGAGACCGGCCGCATCGTCATGGACGACAGCTCCGAGAAGCTGATCCAGAACGAGGACATCAAAGACTTCTACCTGGGTCTTACCGACAAGGGCGGAAAGAAGAGTTTCAGGGACGTCAAGCACTACAAGCGCAGAAAGAGATGGCTCGCCTGATCTTCCGCCTGCGCATTCATCGGGACAATCGGTTTTTGTCTCAAACAGGGAGGTTGAATAATGAACAAAAGGCTGGCATGGATACTGACGCTTTTATTCGGAATGGGGCTAGTCATGGCTTCCTGTGCGGGTCTGGAAACCAAGCCCTCTGAGGCCAATTTCAAGTCCCCCACGGTGAAGCTCGATTCTATCCAGGTATCCTATTACGAAGGATTCTGGTATTATGGAAAAGCAAAACCTGAATTGGGCAAGGCCCCGGCAGGAGGGGGATCATCCCCTGTCTCTCTGGATTTTGTTTTCACGATCTCAAATCCCAACGATTTTCCGGTCAATTATGAATCTTCGAGTTTTTTTCTCTACTTCGAGGATTATGAGTTGAGGGTGGTGAATGATTCCAATCCCATGTGGATACCCCCCGGAAAGACCAACACCAAGGTGCTCAATGTGACCCTCACGCCCTTCTCCACCTATGCCAAGTTCTTGCTGGCCTCCAAGCAACTGGCCGCAAAAAGAGGGGATAAACCCTGGCCGAAAATTGAGCAATGGTGGAAAGGGTTGCCGAATATGTCTTTCCCCATCGACCTGAAGGAGGGCGGGTTTACTTTTTCGGCGGGGAACATAACCAAGGTAGTTCCGGTTGTAACCAGATATCCCGCCAAATGATTCTGAACCCCCTTGAACAGGGGAAAGGATCGTTGCCGAACAAGTTCCGGTGAGACCGCCGTTTTTCCAGGGATCTCGGAAGACAATGGATCGAGGCATTGGAAGAGGTTTTTTCTCCCTTCTGATGCCTTGATCGTTTCTACACATCGATCATCATGAAGACGCTTATTTCCCCCGCCATCATCATGCGGGTTCGCGAGATCGGAGAGTCCGACCTCCTGGTGACCTTCTTCACGCCCGAAAGGGGCCAGGTCAAAGGGGTGGCCAAAGGCGCGCGCAAGAGCCGGAAACGCTTCACCAACTGCCTGGCGACCTTCTCCCTCGTGAGCCTGGAGTTCGGCTGGAAGAAGGAAGGCGGACTCTGCCTCCTGCACTCGGGCAAGCTTCTGGATGCCTATCCGGCCCTGCGGTCCGACTTCGGCACCCTCTCCAGGGCCAGCTACCTGATCGAGCTGACGGAAGTGCTCTTTCCCCCGGGCGTTGAAGAGCCGAAGATGTTCGAACTGCTGAAGGGATCCCTGCAGTCCCTGGCCCTGGGAATCGCCCCGGATCTCAGCATGCTTCTCTTCGAAGCGAGGGCACTGGCCCTGGGCGGCTACGCCATACACACCGGCAGGTGCTGCTGCTGCGGAAGGAGCTACACGGGGAGCGGAACCGCGGTCTTCAGGCCGGATCGGGGAGGGATCGCATGCCTCCGGTGCCAGGGGGAATCCCCGAAAACGCCGCCCGTGAGGCCTGCAGGGGTGAAGGCGCTCCAAGCCATACAGGAGGGGGCTGTCTGTGAGTGCGGGGATCTGAACCTCACAGACGAGGAGGTCATGGAGGTCCGCGCCGTTCTGCGCCTGCACCGGGAGTACCGGCTGGAGCACCGTTTAAAGACACTGCGGTATGTGGAGTGAAAAAAGGTCCAGGGTCCAGGGGTTCCAAGGTTCAGAGGTTCAAGGGTTCAGGGGTTAACGGGGAACGGGGAACCACGGACACGGTAAGAACAGTAGGCAGTAAGGAGTAGGCAGTAGGCAGGAAAGA
>JAFGPH010000317.1 GCA_016926135.1 Deltaproteobacteria bacterium | reverse complement strand
GAACTGTTGGCGCGCCTTCGCGCCGTGACCCGGCGCTCGATCAAATCCGACGGTCCATCCGTTCCCCGTCCAACCGATGAAGAATTGATACGGGGAGATCTTCAAGTCAGCCTGACGTCTCACACAGTGCGCCTGGGTACGGAGACGTTGAGTCTGACTCCCATCGAATTCGACCTGCTGGTATGCCTGGCCAGGGCCGTGGGGCGGGTATTAACCCGGGATCAACTCCTGGACGCGGTTGCCAGGCGAAGCCATGATGTCTTCGATCGATCCATCGATGTCCATATTTCCTCGCTCCGGCGGAAATTGGGCGACGATCCCCGGAAACCCCGCTTCATAAGAACCGTTCGATCTGCAGGATACATGTTTGCGGATCCAAGGGATATGGAAACATGAAGCCTCTTTCATCCCTGTTTGCCAAGATCTTTCTCTGGTTCTTCCTGAATCTGGCCCTTGTGTCGGGGGTGCTGATCGTATTCTACTCGCTCCAGTCCCGACTGGATCTGTACACCATTCTCCGGCAACAGGCCTCAGACCGGATGAGAATCGCCAGCAGGCTGATCGCCCATGACCTGCATCAGGAGCCCAGGACGAACTGGCCTGATGTCCTCGCAAGACATGGAAGGATTTATCAGGTGGATTTTGCCCTGGTCCCGGAATTCGGGGAGCAAGTCCGGCCTGAGAATATGCATATTCCAAAGGCTGTGATCAAAATGGTCACGGATGCTTTCCCCAAACCGCCGCCGGGCGGGTTTCCGCCCCTGCCCGTACCCTTGGGCTCCACAGAGCACGAAATAGACCGACTCGCTTCCAAAGTCCCCGGCCCCCCGGATCAGGAAATCGGACGAAGGCCGCCCCCTGAGCAGCACCCTGTCCCTCTTCACGAGCCTCGCCTGATGATCCGCACGAAGAACCCTACACAATACTGGGTCGGGGTTCCGATGATGGTGTTCCCTCAGCCATCAGCCCATCCAAGGCCCGCCGTGCTTCTGGCCGTATCCAGCTCCATCACGGGAAACGGCTTTTTTTTCGATCCCTATCCATGGATGATCGTCGCTGCTTCCGTGATTCTCGTTTCGGTATTGTTCTGGATACCCTTGGTGAGAAACATCACCCGGCCGCTTGCCCGGATGACCCGTGCAACTGAGGAAATCGCCGGGGGCAGGTTTGATGTGCGAATCCATGAGCCGCGTTCCGATGAAATCGGTCGTCTCGGAAGCGCCATCAATCACATGACCTCCCGGCTGTGCGGTCTCGTGAAGGGCCAAAAACGGTTTCTGGGGGATGTGGCCCATGAACTGGGCTCCCCCATCGCACGACTTCAGCTGGGGATCAGCATCCTTGAGCGGAACGTCGATCCGGCCAATCGGGAGCGCGTGGCCGATGTCGTTGAGGATGTCACCCACATCTCGAATCTGGTCAATGAATTGCTCTCCTTTTCCAGGGCTGAAATGAACCCTGGAAGAGTCCGGTTGGAAACCACGAAACTGCTCCCTCTGGTCCAAAGGGCGGTACAAAGGGAGAGCACGCCCGGAGCGGAGGCCCTCGCGCGAATCGACCCGGATCTCAGCGTTGTCGCAGATCCCGAGCTTCTGACCCGGGCACTGGCCAATCTCATCCGAAATGCAGTGAAGTACGCCGGAGACGCCGGCCCGATTTGTGTTTCCGCCGAGAGGACAAAGGATGGGGTGGAGATCGAAGTCCGGGACTCTGGTCAGGGCGTACCCGAGGGTCTTCTGGACCACCTCTTTGAGCCCTTCTTCCGCCCGGAACCCTCTCGCGATCGCGAATCCGGCGGCGTCGGCCTCGGACTGGCCATCGTGAAAACCTGCATCGAAACCTGCAAGGGTACGGTTTCCGCCAGGAACCTGAAACCCCAAGGGTTTGCGGTAACGATTACGTTAGCAGATACCTGTTGAGGCGCAACCAACGATACGGGCGGAATTGGACAGGGGGTCTCGGGCCTGAAAAGGGACGTCATCAGGGCGCGCTGCCCGATTCTTGTGTGCTCTTCCGACTTCACCGTGTTCCGGAGACTGGTTTGCCAGTGGACGTATCCATCACCCGTTGTTGAAGAACCCTTCGAATTCCCCTTTACAAAAGGACCCACAGGTTGCATTTTGAGTGAAAGCCTATACTACCCTTTACACCGACTTCCAGCGGCAATTCAAGGAGGCACCTTCCATGACGAAGGTGATGATCCATCCGGCAACTTACGAGACCGTCCGCCAGGCCATCGATCGGGCATTTGAACTTTTCCCTCTTTCGCTAAAGGGGAAGAAGGTCTTGGTCAAGCCGAATGTCCTGAGGGCTTCAGAGGCAAAAGAGGGGATTGTCACCCACCCTGCGGTTCTTCGTGCCGTGGTGGAAAAGGTGGAGACCCTGAATCCTGACTCCATCGTGGCAGGAGACAATCCCGGGATGCTTAGCTATGGAGCGAACGAGGAGAGTTTCAGAAAGACGGGCCTGATGGATGCTTCCAAGGGCTACTACCGCAACATCGGAAATGATTCGAAGCAGGTGGGCTTCAACGCGGCACCTGTGTGGAACAATGCCCGGTTTCGGCCCTCTCCATGGAGGACTCCCTTCCCAGGGTAGACCCGCAGAAATGTATCACCTGCTTCTGCTGCCAGGAGATCTGCCCGGAAAAGGCCATAACGCTCAGATAGTTCCCGACAACGTCGGTTGCGGGCGCAGTTCCGCAGCCCTCAGCGGCGGCTATTCCTTCAACGAGCAGATCGCGCGACTGAAGAACGTGGCTTCCAGTCTCGGGTTGGGAGAGCTGATCCTTGTAGGACACTCCCTCGGGGGGATCCTTGCGACCTGCTGGTCCGCCGGGGATCGATCCGGGACGGTGACCCGGCTGGTGAACTCGGACTGCTTTATTCATCCGTCGCTATTCCGAAGATCTACTGCTGGGGTTCCGAGAGTCTGTCGGACGAGGCTCGAGACTTTCTCAAGCAGCACGGACTGGCCAACCGCGCTTTCCGCGATGCGAGGCACTGGCCCATGATCGACCGACCGGAAGAGTTCTACGGATTTCTGGCCGCATATGTCTCCTGAAGCCATCAGGTCCTGCCGCTCTTCTTCCTGTACTCCTCGTAGAGCCTGCAGCCGTCCTCGTTCTTGAGTTCGCACGCCTTCCTGGCATCCTCCAGGGCGCGCCCCACGTCGCCCTTGCTGTAGAGCACCATGGCCCTGTGGTAGTAAGCCCAGGCATGGTTCGGGGCCAGTTGAATGGATCGGCTCAGATGCGAGAGGGCTTCATCGTATTGCCTTTTCCTCTCGTAGAGCCATCCAAGGTTGTCGTGCGCCTCCCTGTAGTCGGGCTTCAGCCTCACCGCAGTGCGAAAGTCCTCCAGGGCCGGGTCGTACCGCTTGAGACGCATGTACACGCGCCCTCTCCAGTAATAGGACTGGTGGTTTTTGGGGTCTAGCTCGACGGCCTTCGCACATTCCTCGAGTGCCCTGTCCGGCCTGTTCTTCATGTAGAGATCATACCCGCGTTTCAGATGCCGTCTCGCCTCCTTGACCGGGTCGCCCCCGGAAATCAGCCCTCCCGGCACACGGGCGAGCAGATCCCTGCCATACTGTTCCAGTTCTGCCGCCCATTCCGACACCCCTTTTCCGGACCGGATGTCGATCCCCTTGCTCAGGTGGCTCAGGGCGAAATATCCCACAACGAAAAGGGCCGCCAGGCCCACCACGAAGACCACGACGGCCAGGGTGTCCCTGTGCCCTTTCTCGGACCCGGCCGCCATCACCGGCCCCACCTCCTGGATCCGATCGTCCGTCGGACCCGTAGCCCCTCTTCTCTGCTGATCCTCCATTTGTCCCCTCCCTTATCCCTCTTCCGCGCACGGGTCCCTTCGCCCATGAATTCTTGCACTTCAGAGAATTTTTTACAAGACTCACGATCCAATGCTCGAATCGCAGCACCGGACCCGCTGATCGTGTAGACATCCCCCTGAGGGAGGGAGACTGCATCAAGACCGATGACGGTTCCCTCATCCGGATCGAAGAGAAATCCGAGATGACCATCAGGGAACTCTCGGCCGATTACGGCAGCAGATTTGTGGCCACCTCGGTTTTTCTGTGGTTCGGCCGCGTCATGTCCAACATCGCCACCTTTGTCAACGCCGGGTCAAGGTTCGATGTGCGAACGGCCACCATGGTGGCAGGCGTGAGAGGGACCGATTTTGTGGTGGAAACCACGGACTCCCGCCAAACGGATGTGGGTGTTTTTGACGGTCAGGTGGCCGTCGCAGGCATGGACGATGCAGGACGGCTAATCGAGGAGTCCGAGGTATTGCTCGCCAGGGCGATCAGACAGCGGTCACACTGAACCGGAAACCTTTGAAGCCCTTCAAACTCAAACCCAAGATGGCCTCCCTCAAGCCTGCTATAGAAAGACTCCAGAAAAAGGTTTTGGAGAAAAGCGGGAAAGAACCTCGCGGCAAAAAGCCCCCTCCTCATCCTGACAGAGAAGACGACAAACCGGGCCGGTCCCGCTGATTCATGGGCTGGCCGGACAGCCTGTGCAAAGGAACACCTCTACCGCCCCTTCCATTTCGTGTGAAAAGATTCCCCCCTGGGTCTGTCCACCCTTTCATAGGTGTGGGCACCGAAATAGTCCCGCTGGGCCTGAAGCAGGTTTGCCGGCAGGCGGGCGCTTCGATACCCGTCATAGAAGGCGATCCCCGAAGAAAGTGCCGGCACGGGGATACCCCACTCTACCGCCCCGGTTACGACCTTCCGCCACGATGCTCCGCACCTCTTGAGGAGACCCTCGAAGTAAGGATCCATCATTAGGTTCGACAGCCCGGGATTCCGATCAAAGGCCTCTTTCATCCTGCCGAGCATTCTGCTTCGGATGATGCATCCGGCCCGCCACAGGTGAGCGGTCCTGCCAAAATCCACGTTCCACCCATACGCCGCGGCAGCCTCCTTCATAAGCATGAAACCCTGGGCGTAAGAGACAACGCGGGATGCCAGGAGGGCCTTACGGAGATCGTCCACAAACCCCTTGCTGTCTCCCCCCCGCCTGGGTCCCGGCCCCTTCAGAACCCTGGATGCCCGGACCCTCTCCTCCTTGAGGGCTGAAAGAGACCGGGCAAAGACCGCCTCGGTGATCATGGTGACCGGAACTCCCAGGTCCAGGGAATTCACGCACGTCAACCGGCCCGTGCCCTTCTGGCCGGTCACATCCAGGACCTTCTCCACCATGGGGCGCCCGTCCCCGTCCAAGACACCCAGGATGTCCCTCGTGATCTCCATCAGATAGCCTTCCAGTTCCTTGCGGTTCCACCCGGCGAAGATCCCCCTCATCGCATCATGAGGGAGTCCGAGGCCCTCTTTCATCAGATGGTAAGCCTCACCGATGAGCTGCATCTCGCTGTACTCGATGCCGTTGTGGACCATCTTCACGTAGTGGCCGGCCCCGTCTTCCCCCACCCAGTCGCAGCAGGGAGACCCGTCCGGCGCCCTGGCTGCGATGGACCGGAAGATCTCCTTCACCAGGGACCAGGCCCGCGGACTTCCACCGGGCATGATCGACGGGCCCCGCCGGGCCCCTTCTTCGCCTCCCGAAATGCCGACCCCCAGGTAGAGGAACCCCCTCTTCCCCAGATCCTTCGTTCTTCGGATGGTGTCCTGGAAGTGGGAATTGCCGCCGTCGATGATCACATCTCCTCTTTCCAGAACAGGCAGGAGCGCATCGATCGTTTCGTCCACGGCCTTTCCGGCCTTCACCATGAGCATGACCCTGCGTGGCTTCCTGAGGAGCGATGCCATCCCCTCCAGGGACGGGGCACCCACAACCCTCGTTCCCCCGGCAGGCCCCTCCAAGAACTCGTCCACCCTGGACAGGGTTCTGTTGTAGGCCACCACCCTGTGCCCGTGGTCATTCATGTTCAGGATCAGGTTCCGACCCATCACCCCCAGGCCGATGATCCCTATGTCTCCTTTGGGCTTTCTCATGCGGACCTCCCGCGGACAGGTTCATCCCTTCAAATCAACCCGACAGATGTGGTGACGCCCCGGCATAAAACGGTTCGGACCCTGAACAATAGGCCTCCCTGCAGCTCAGGAGGTTCTGAGGAATGAGAGATCGGATCCGGTCCTCCCGACAGACGACGGGATTCCGGAGCCCTTCGGCCAGGGGTCTGGCAATGGCGGCCGGCACCGGGGCATGACCATGACGGGCTCGGATCGCATGCTCTCCTGGCTCCTTTCCTCCGCTTCACCTACACAGGTTTCCTTTCTTCCTCTATCAGGCACAGGTTTCTTTGGCAATCACCAATGTGACGAACCCGCAACGTTGCATCCGAACAGAGGAGAGCACAAGGCATCCTTTCATTGACAGCGTCAGGGGGTCCGGATAAAAGAGGTGAAGAACTCCAACCGGAGGAGAAGCGGATGGACACGATGAAACCCGGTCTTTTCGGGCAAAAGGAAATGGTCGTGGAGGAAAAGGATCTGTCGAGCGTCACGGGAAACGTGGGTGTTGAGGTCCTGTCCACCCACTGCGTCGTGCTCCTCATGGAACTGGCATCCAGAAACGCCGTCGAAAAACTCCTGGGCGAAGGCAGGATGGTCGTGGGCACATGGATCGGTATCCGTCACCTGGCGGCCGTGCCAAAGGGGTTCAGCGTGAGGGCCGAGTCTTACCTGAGGGAAATCCAGGGTCGAAAGCTCATCTTTGACGTGGCGGCCTACGACCCTCACGAAAAGATCGCCGAAGGCCGCAACGAACTGCTCATCGTGTCCGCGGACCGGTTCCTTGAAAGGGTGAATCGGAAGCTGTAAGTCCGAGAGGGATTGAAAATCAGGCATGCTGGCGGCAAGTGATCCGGCAGGGGTTCTTTGCGCAGCCCGCCTTTCCACAGAACGCAAAGGATCGGAGGTCGGAGCGCCGCTGGACCCAGCCCTGGCGAAATGGAATCCTGGAAGAAATGTGAGGCTACTCAACCTGACGGGCATCCCGAACGGCATTGAGAAAGGCCTCGGTGTTATCACGGATGAGGTGGAATTTCTTCTCCCTTACCAGCCTTTTGTCAACCAGTTCCCCTCCCGCGCCAAGAGCTGCCGCCCCGGCCCGGATAAAGGACGCGGCGTTCTGGAGATTGACCCCGCCGGTAGGGACCAGGGGAATGTGCGGGAGCGGCCCCCTGAGCGCCTTGATATATCCCGCTCCGCCCAACTGGGCCACCGGGAAGACCTTCACCATGTCGGCCCCTGCATTCCACGACGTCAGGATCTCTGTAGGAGTCATCGCCCCGGGGATCGCGAGCACGTTGGAGCGGTTGGCAAGCTGGATGAGGCCAAGATCGATAGCAGGACTCACAAGGAATTGAGCCCCCGAGAGAATGGCCGCCCTTCCGGTCTCCGCGTCCAGAACCGTTCCCGCCCCCACAAGGATCTCGCTCCCATACCTGAGGCTCAAGTCTCTGATCACATCCAGAGCACCCGGGACCGTCATCGTGATTTCGATGAGACTTGCCCCTCCCTCCCTCAGGGCATCCGCTACCTCCATCGCGTCCTGAGAGGTGGACAATCGAACAACGGGGATCAGTCCCACCGTTCGAATACGTTCGAGGACTTCCGATTTTTCCATTTCTTACCCTTCCTTTATCAGGATGGCAGGACGCTCAAAGGAAATTCCGGCCACGTCCATGGAGACCTTCGGAAAAAGCAAGGGCCGGGTGATCATCTCAGGGCCGGTGGAAGTGGCCAAGATCGTGTCCTCGGATTTTGTCCCCGTGATGGAGGGGTTCCATGTGAAGGCCTGGTTCTCCAGAACGATATCCTGTGTGCTGAAGTTCGTCCTGTAGTCTCTTCCCGTATACCCGATAGAGCCCCCCTGGTGGTGCAGTCTCCATTCCTCAGGATACCCCTGCTCACGATAGGCTTCAATGCCCCGGCGAAGCACATCCACGGCCGGCACCCCCGGCCGGCTTGCGGCCATGAAGGTGCAGTCAATGGCGACATTGGCCAGGTATTTCCCTCTCAGTTCCTCAGTCAGTCGTCCGAAATGAACAAAGCGGGTGAGCGAAACAATGAGTCCCCACTTTCTGGCATTGACAGAGACCATCAGGAATTTTTCAATGGGCCTCTCCGTCGGGATGGGGTGTCTGAACATCGAGACCCTGTCGTCCGCAGCGGCCATGAGGGTTACGGCATCGATCCGCTCTTTCCACAACCCGTTGCAGAGCCGGCCCACTACTTCCGACTCCTTCTCCCCTCTTCTGCCATCCATCAGCGTCTCTTCCAGGACCAGGGAAACCTTTTTCCCCAGCCAGCGATACCTCTCCGCCTCTTCGGGGGTGAGGGAATAGCGAAGTCTGGCAATCTCTTCCTGGACCACGACGGCACCCGGAAAGGGCACATCACTCGCCAGGGATCCCTCACCCACAAGTTCCTTCACCAGGGAAACTTCCTGCTCATCGTGCCACGGGAAGGACTTGATTAGAAAGCCCTGCTTATCCAACCCCTCCTCCTCGATCATGCGAGGGGCTTCGATATTGTTCGAGATCACAAACTTATCGTTCTCCCGGATGAGGAGAGAGGTGGCGCCCAGTTCCGTCGTAATGCCCACAAGATTGAGACCGCCGCAGGTCATCCATGAGAAGTTCGCCTGACGCTTTAGAAGCAGGCCCTTGAATCCTCCCGTCTTCAGGAATTCCCTCACCCTTTTCTCTTTTTCCTTTATCTCTGCTTGGGCAGCCATGGCTTTCACCTCGATCGAGCGCTGACGGTCACGAAAAAAGTCCCCTGCGGGATTCCGTTCATAGTCCGATATCCTTTCGATACCCCAGGACAGACTTCACCACGAGCGGAAAATCAT
>JAFGPH010000046.1 GCA_016926135.1 Deltaproteobacteria bacterium | reverse complement strand
TGAGTACGAGACTCTCATAAAGAAGCTCAGGAGCGCATAACCAGCGCCTGCACAAGGACCGCTCGTTACCTCGCGGCCTGTGAGGCGGGGCGTTCGAATGAGGAGGAAAGATGGAGCAGGCAACGATTGTCTGGACCGAGTACATGAAATACCGGCTCAAGTTGCGAAGCTATGATCTTGCGACGGTCGAGCAGATTCTGCGATACTCCTCCGAGCGGTACGTAGACACAGTGACAGGGCGTCTGGTGGCGATTGGCAGACATGTGAAACTCCTGGTTATGATCCCATACGAGCGCAAGGGCAGCACGCTGACGCCTGTAACGATACACGCGACGAACCGTCAACAAATCAACTCTCGACTCAAATCTGGGAGGCTTAGAAATGAGTAAAGCACGCTTGGCATACTTCGAGAAGGACGACGTTCTCCATCTGGCAATTTCGGATGAAGCGGAGGCGGGCAGTGTGGAGGTCAGCCCGAATATCACAGCAGAACTCAACGACAAAGGTGAACTGATCGGTATCGAGATTCTCGGAGCAAGCACGTTCATCAGAGACTCCGTGCTCGAATCTGTTCAGGCCAAAGTGCTTGACCTTACCGAAGCTAAGGTGGCCTAACAACACCTCGGAAATGCTGGCAGATGTGACATCCGAACATGCGCCTGCACAAGACCGGAAAAAGCGCCCGGTTGGTGAGGCGCGGCGTTCGGTGTGATTCTGATGAAGTCTGATCGATATCCTGGTACATTATGGAGTCAATAGGAGGCCGCGTTGAAATTCAGTGAATTGGTGAGACTACTTGAAGTCCATGGCTTCGAGTTGGTGAAGGAGAAAGGGTCCATCCGATATTATGGCAAGAAAGGGTGGCCTACGCTGATTTGAGTCGACTACCATGGCGCCAAGGAAGTGCCTTGCGGGACCTGCCACCATATCCTTAAGGCTGCGGGAATAAAGAAGGGAGAAAGTCATGATTGATCTGCCCTATTCCTTGATTATCGAGGCAACGGAAGAACCCGATTACTTTGGTTTTTATTCCCCTGATTTGGAAGGGTTTACAGGAATTGGCCACTCCATAGAGGACTGCGTGTATAAAGCGAAGTGGGGGATGAAGGAACATGTGGCACTCCTCAAGGAGAGGCGTCTCCCTGTGCCTCGGAAGGTGAAAGATCCGAAAATCATCGTACAGAACGAAGCCAGGTTGGCGGCGTAGGTCAGCCACCGAACCTGTCGCCCAACTTGACCGGAAAGGGCACCGGCAAGTTGGCTTCGCGTTCGCCTCTTCCCATAGCATTTCGCCTACATTTTGGTGCATATTGCTACTTTTTGTAATATAATGTAACCAAAAAGAATCTTAAGGAGGTGCTCTTTATGCCCACACCTGTACGGATATCTGACGAACTCGTCGGAGAAGCCAAGAGACATAGTCGGATCGACCATCGATCCATTACTGGCCAAATCGAACACTGGGCGAAGATCGGCAAGTGTGCCGAAGAAAACCCAGACCTCACCTATAGCCTCATCAAGGAGATCCTAATCGCAATAGAGGAATTGGAGCAAGGAGAGAAATCGGAATACAAGTTCGGGTGATAGGTGATGAGAGTCTACCAATCAAGGTCCTTTGAAAAGAAAGTCAAGCGGTTCTCTTCGACTGAAAAGAACTTATTAGACCAGGAAATCAAGAAGATCATGCATGATCCGTCCATTGGAGAAGAGAAGAACGGGGATCTTCGCGGTATTTGCGTCCACAAATTCAAAACCAAGGCAATTCAGTATCTGCTCTCGTACAGAATGATTGGAAACGATCTGGAATTGATCATGATCGGTCCACACCAGAATTACTACCGCGATCTAAAGCTATACTTGAAAGCAAGGTAATGCGAACATTGCTGCTGCAGTGGACCGCAAAACGACATGCCGCCCCTGAGCAGGCCGTTAGCAGAAGGAAGAGAGGATAAAGGGTGGTTCAATACTTCTATCGGAAACCTAAGTTTCCAGTGATTTGTGACGTACAAGGAGTACTTGTTGGTGCTCGAACCCCCAAGGCGTTCTCGGCGATGATTGGCTCGATCAAGCTGCCACCGGGAGAAGACCTGCCATTTATAGATGCAGCCGCAGAAGGCTGGGTGGGCTCTCGTTGTTGATTACATGACCGTATCTCCTATTACCTTTAAGAAGCACTGGACTAAAAAGGAAATCATTGAAGTATTCAACAAGAGCAGAACAGCCAGAGAGTCTGGTTTGGAATACCCACTTTGCTCATTGTCTTCTGAACGATTCGACCGGATACTAGGCGATATTGTGAAGCTGGTATTGAATGCCAACAAATCTGTGGAGAGGGACGGGACTACTTAAGTGGCGTTTCGAAAGAGGTGCTTCTTCCTGAGGTGAGTAGGGGCATTGAATGCTTTTGTTACAAAGCCGCCCGGCCCCTCACCTCCCCGTTGTGCAAAGGGAAGAGATGAAGAAATCACGAGCGGACTCTGACCCATATTTGAAGGAGATTCGTAAACATTGGGACGCCATCACCGGGATGTACCTTACATACGAGGATCTCGAACCGATGATCGAATTCGACGTTGCCAGCGGCCAGATCCGGGCCTATCCTGCAAAGGACTATCTGGAGGACCTGACCGACCGAACCCGGGAAACTGCAAAGAAGCAGCACCAGAGGGCGGTTGCGGAAGGCGCTCTGATGATCTTCGTCAGGGACGAAGTAAAGCGGGTGCTGCGATCATACGTTTTCCCGCCAGAATGAGGACATCGTTATGCGCTAGCAAGAAAGGATGGCAGAACAAATCAACCAGGGCGACGGGGTTATAGCTCGGCGGTTTTGGCCAGCTTGGTTGTCCCCGCGCCTTATCTCAGCGTTGGCAGTGAGGAGATCAGGCCGGCATTGACGCGCATCAAACATGACAGGGGGGTGCTATGAGCACAAAAGCAGCAGACATTCTCGAACTGAGCGTTGCCGAGCGGATTCAAATGGTCGAAGACATATGGGACAGCATTGCTGCAGTCCCAGAGGCCGTTCCAATATAACACACCCGGTCCCGGGATTCCATGAGAACGTGCTCCGCTGTGACGGGCGCCTTGCGGAAAAGCGTGTGAGATGGGGAGTCAACCGTCTTTTCAAGACATCGTATTTTTGCCTGCTCGGGCCGCTTTTCCCGTTGATAACTCGATCCCGATTCCCTATACTCTGACGCGGAAAGAGCGAGTTCGGATCATGTATTCAGGTTTCGACAAAGGCTATAACGAAAAGAGGAGGTTCATATGGCGTCAAAGAGATCTGCTTCAGGATTGGGTTCGTGTGCAGCCCTTCTTTTGGTGGGAATCGCGGCCGCGGCTTTCATCCTTTCTTTTCCGAGGGGCGCGGCGGCAAAAGACGTTACGCTGAAGTTTGCGAGCCATCAGCCGGTGACCGGCTACCTCAATCATTGGGCCAAGATTTTTATAGACCGGGTGAACAAAGAGGTCGAAGGCGTGTCCATACAGTTCCTGGGTGGGCCCGAAGTAGTACCGCCCTTCGAGGCACTGAAATACATCAATCGCGGAACCGTAGATCTCTATCTGGGGACTCCCGGTTTTTTTGCCGGCACCGTTCCCGTAGGTCTGGCTTCCTACAATATCTTCGCACCTTCGAACGTTCTTCGAGGGACGGATTTCTTCCAGTTGATGGATAGGGTTCACAGGGAAAGAGGGGTGACCATTCTGGGCGATCTCGGGCGCGGGAGCAGCTTGGGGTGTTTCCTAAAGAAGCCTTTGGCAAAAGCGGATTTTTCCGGATTGAAACTCAGGACCACCCCGCACCTAAACCCCTTGGTTCAGGCGCTGGGAGGATCTCCCGTCGTCACCGCCCCGGGTGAAGTCTACACCGCCCTGGAGAGGGGGGTCGTGGACGGTTTCCTCTATCCTCAAGGCACCGGCATCATAGAGACCAAGTGGTATGAAGTGGTCGGGTACGTGCTCGATCCCATGGTCCCTTATACTGGATCGCTTTTTCTCATGGGCAACCACAAGAGCTGGGACAGCCTGCCCGAAAACAAGAAGACCCAAATCATGGCCATCCTCAAGGCCTTGGAGGACCAGTCCTGGGGCTGGAACAAGAACGATTCTGAAAACGCGCTGAACGATCTCCTGAAATCGGGGAGTCTGAAAAAGACCGTACTCCCCCCCGCAGAGGCGGAGAAATATCGCAAAACGGCCCGGGATGCCCTTTGGGGGCTCATTCTGTCCAAGGACTCTAAACACGGCCCGGCATTCAAGGCTATCGACCAAAAGGCCGGCATGAAATAGAACGGCGGATCGATTTCGCGGATCGAACTGCCGGGGCTGAAGTTCGTTGATTGCCGCGAGCCTCACCATCGTGCGAGGCAAGGACGGGACGCAGGCATGGCTTCAGGATTCAACAAATGCGTACGTGTGGCAACTGTCTGCTTTGATGCCTTTCTGTCTCTGACGGGGTACCTGGCGGGCCTGATCACCGTTTTCATGATGATCATCGTCACCATTGAAGTGGTGATGCGCTACTTTTTCAACCGTCCCAGCCAGTGGGTGATCGACATTGCCACGCTCGGCATTCCTTTCATCACGCTGCTGGCGGTCGCCTGGGTCTTGCGAGAGAACAAGCACGTTACAATCGACATCGTTTACCAGTGGGTCAGCCCCAGGAAAAGGGCCAAGGTGGAACTGATCACATCCGTGGTCACCTTTCTGGCCTGCATCCTTTTCCTGTACCAGTCGTGGGTGATTTTTTACGAGGCCTACGAATGGAAAGAGGAGTTATTTCGAAGCATTGTCATCCCCAAGACGTATGTTCTGTGGCCGTTTCCTTTTGGGGCTCTATTGCTGTGCATTCAATTTGTGAGGCGCATCCGGAAAAACTTTTATGACTGCAGGCAATACTTCTAGTCCGACTTTGAGCGCGCCGCTCCCCGTCGGCTGAGAACAGGGTTCCTGTAACTTTCAGGTCAGGGAGCGCGAGCGCATGGGTTGGGAATTCATCCTTTTGATCTTTGTGGGACTGCTCATCCTGCTGCTGATTCTGGGGATCCCGGTTGCCTTCTCTTTTCTGATAACCAATTTCGTCTGCCTCTACGTGTTTGCCGGCGGAACGCAATCGCTGTTCAGCGTAATCCCAAGCTCTTTCGAAATGATGGTGTCCATCACCATGCTCGCCGTACCCCTGTTCATTCTGATGGGAGAGGTGATCTTTCACAGCGGCGTGGGATGGAAGGTCATGGAGGCCATGGACCTCTGGATTGGACGTTTTCCCGCCCGCTTGAGCCTCCTTGCCGTTGGCGGCGGCACGCTCTTCGCCATGCTGAGCGGTTCCAGCATCGCCGTAGTGAGCATGCTGGGTTCAGTGCTGGTTCCGGGCATGCGCCAAAAAAACTACGCTCCGTCCATGTGCGTCGGGCCGATCATGGCGGGAGGGGCTTTGGCTTTGGTCATCCCCCCCACCTTCTTCGGGGTCATCATCGCGACGCTGGCTGAAGTTTCCATCGCCCGCCTGTTGATTGCCCTCATCGTGCCCGGCATGGTGATGTCGGCGCTCTTCGTCATTTACATTATTGTTCGGGCACTCCTGAATCCAGGCCTGGCCCCGCCGTACGAAAGAGAGAAGGCGACCGTGCAGGCCAAGGTGAAGAGCCTCCTCCAGATCTTTCCCCTGGCCGGAGTCATCTTTCTGGTCACCGGGGTCATCTTTTTCGGAATTGCCACGCCGACCGAAGCTGCCGCGCTTGGGGCCTTGGGCGCCTTTGCCTTGGCGATGATCTCCGGAACGATGAACCTTTCCGTTTTCAGGAAGATGATTCTGCAGACGGGATCCCTGACCTGCGCCGTGTTCATGATCATCATCGGATCGACCTCTTTCAGCCAGTTGCTGGCGTATACGGGTGCAAGCAAGGCCCTCGTTTCGGCAGCAGTCGATCTCCCCCTGCATCCGATCATCCTCATCATCATCATGCAGTTGTGCATCTTGCTCCTCGGGACCTTCATGGATCAGTTTTCCATTATGATGATCACCGTTCCCGTCCTGGCCCCTATGGTGGCCGGGATGGGATTCGACCTGGTCTGGTTCTGCGCGATCACCCTGATGAATCTTTGCATTGCCGGGAATACGCCGCCTTTCGGGCTGCATCTTTTCGCCATGAAGAGCGTGGTTCCGGAAGAGATCACCATGATGCAGATTATTCGGGCCGCAATCCCTTATGTTCTTTTGGGACTGATCGGAGTAGCGATTGTCATTTGCTTTCCCGGGCTGGCGCTTTGGCTGCCGAGCCTCATTGCAGGGTGACTCCGACCGGAAGGGATCCGACAACCATTTCCGGGTGGGCGGAGGCATTTCTGATCCGGCGACTACGAACCAAGACGGCCGCCCACCCGCGTTGACAAGGAGGAAAGCCATGCCCCTGTTCTTATCCGAAAATTTCCCTGGTGACAAACTCAGTCAGGATCAATTCAGCGTCGTCATGGACAAGGACGTTTTCGTCACCATGCGCGACGGCACCCGCATCTGTGTGGATGTCTACCGGCCCGACGCGCCCGGAAGGTTCCCGGCGCTCTATGCCGTTTCGCCCTACCAGAAGGACCTGGTGTACCTGCCCGCCGTCAGCACCTATCACATGAGAGAGACAAATGACATCGACTGGTTCGTGTCGCGGGGGTATGTGTATGTGCATGCGGACATCCGGGGATGCGGCAAATCCGAGGGCGTCTGGAAATTCAACGCCAAGGAAGAGCAGCGGGATTTTTATGACACCATCGAATGGATTGCCGCCCAGCCTTGGTGTACGGGGAAAGTCGGCATGATCGGTGAGTCCTATTATGCCTGGACCCAGTGGCTGGCTGCGGCGCTGCAGCCCCCCCACCTGGCCACCATCGTTCCCTTTGACGGCGGAACGGACATGTATCGCGACGTGGTCTATCATGGGGGTCAGTTGGGCATGGGCTTTCTCACCTGGTGGAGTTTCAATCTGAGGGCCAACCATCTGCTGGACCTCCCCGGACCGCACGGCCCGGACAAGATGCGTTGGGACCCCGTCTACAGTGTTTTGACCCACCCGACGTATGACGACTTCTGGAAAGAACGTAGCACAGACTTCAAGAAAATCAGGTGCCCGGTTTACAGCATCGGCATCTGGGTCAAAGTCGGCCTGCATTTGCGCGGGAATATTCGGGGCTATGAAGAGCTGGAGGTCCCCAAAAAGCTGATGGTCTGCCACAGTGACTTTGTCGGCGATGAAATGGCGGTCTTCAATCTGCCGGAAATGCGTCTGGAACTGCTGCGCTGGTACGACCATTGGCTGAAAGGAAACGACACCGGCATGATGGAAGAGCCGCCGGTCAAGCTGTTTATCCGTAACAGCGACGAGGGGTATCGCGCGGAAAAGGAATGGCCGTTGACGAGGACGAGATACACCCGCTTCTACCTGCACCCCGGCCCGGCAAACGCGGTTGTCTCCCTCAACGACGGCGGACTTTCAACCGCACCCCCACAGGAACAGGAAGCCTCCGTGGAATTTGAATACCCCGATCCGGAGTGGAGCGGCTGGTCGGGCATCGGCACGGCCAAGTTCGTCAACGGCCTGCCGAACCCGGTAGTCAAAATACTGACTTTCTCCACGGACCCCATGAAAGAGGATTTGGAAGTGACAGGTTCGATCCGGATGACCCTGTATGCCTCTTCCACGGAACAGGATCAGGACTTCTACATCCGTTTGGTGGACCAGTGGCCGGATGCGGACCAGAAACCCGGCAATCCGCCCAGGGGGGTTATCCTGACACGCGGGTGGCTGAAAGCGTCCCACCGGGAAATGGATCCCGGTCTGAGCAAACCGGAACGGCCTTACTACACCCATACAAACCCAAAACCGATCGAGCCCGGGAAGATTTACCGGTATGAGATCGAGGTGTGGCCGACCGCCAACCTGTTCCGTAAGGGGCACCGGATTCGAGTGGACATCTCCAACGGCGACTCACCGGCCTTCGATTTCGGGGGGCACCATTACGGCCTGAAAATGGGCAAAGACACAATCTACTTTGACAGGGACCGTCCCTCGCACATTGCCTTACCGGTTATTCCGACCGGTAAAAGATGAATCCAGGCTTTCGGGAGGAAATCATGTCTACGGATGGAGTCAGTATTTACGCAGAACCGGATCCGATTCAGATAGAATGGAACAGGTCCGCCGTCGTGGTTGTGGACATGCAAAATGCCTTTGTCAGCGCCGGCGGCATGTTCGACCTGCGAGGGTTTGACGTCACCCCAACCCAGAAAATCATCCGGCCTATCCAGAAAATCTGTGACGCGGCGCGTGCGAAAGGGGTCAAAATCGTCTACATCGCCCATGTCCTGTCCCCGGACCTGCGGGAGGTAGGGCCGGAGTCATCGTTCTGGTACAAGAGCGTGAAGATCTACCGGGAAGACACCCGCTGGAAGGACCGGTTCCTGATCCGGGGTACATGGGGCGCGGAGATCGTGGAGGAACTGAGGCCTCAAGCGGCTGATCTCTATGTTGAAAAATCGAGGTTCAGCGCATTTTTCGCAACCCATCTGGATCTGATCCTGAAAACATACAATATCAAGAACCTGTTTTTTGTGGGTTGCGCAACCAACATCTGTGTCGAGGCGTCCATCCGGGACGCAGCACAGTTGGGCTATTTTCCGGTCCTGATCCGGGACGCCGCCATGCATAACGGACCTCCCTTCATGCAGGAGGCAACCATTTTCAACACCAAGCTTGCCTACGGGTGGGTTACCGACAGCGAGAGCTTCTTCAAGGCCCTCCATTGACGCCCGGGGAGATGCAGCTTTTCTCTTGCTTCGGTTTTTCTCCCTATACTAAAAGAAATGGCGTCGGGATTGGCGAAATTTTAAGCCGGTTTTTTGAGTGCATCCATGGGAAAGAGCTACTACGAAATTCTGGGCGTAGCCAAGGACGCATCGCCCGAGGCGATCAAGAAGGCCTATCGTAAGCTGGCCAGGAAGTGGCATCCGGATCTCAACCCGGGGAACAAGGAGGCAGAGCAGCGGTTC
>JAFGPH010000316.1 GCA_016926135.1 Deltaproteobacteria bacterium | reverse complement strand
GGCTGGATGGCGATCAGGGGGCGTCCCGTCTGCATGGTATCCGAGTCCGTGATGAAGGGGGAAACGTCGCC
The DNA here is from genome assembly GCA_016926135.1 of Deltaproteobacteria bacterium. Next base: position 7,414 of record JAFGPH010000316.1, on the reverse strand, counting down.
GGACAGGGTGAGGACCCCGTCCACCCCGTGTGTCCGATGGAGCCGGAAATCCACACCGTCAGAACGGAAGGCGCCGATCTCGCTGAAAGCGGCGAGGGCCTCCTCTTCCGTGGTGCCGGGCCGGATGGCTTCCAGGACGACCACGCGATCGACAATGCTCACGCTCGCGAAGTGGGCAAGGATCGCAACATCCTTGGGGCCGAGGGGGATTCCCGCACCAAGGGCCTCAAGGGCGCCCCTTCCGGGGAACTCGGCCATGTCGTAACCGAACATCGCAAAGTGGGCGTTTTCGCTGGGGAGGGCCACGCCCAGGGAGGCGGCGTGGTAAAGGCCATTGGCGCCTCGTGTTGCGAGTTCGTCCAGGAAGGGGGTATGGGCCGCCTGAAGGGGTGTCCGGTGACCGAGTTCCGCATAAGCCCGGTCCCCCAGACCGTCCAGAACGATCAAAAGGCATTTGCTCGGCATGTCCGGCCCACCGATACAACAAGCGGTGAATGTGGAGAGGAAAACTGGACGGGAGCATAGGGGATTTGCCGGAGGGTGTCAATCACGAACGGGCACCATGGGAACAGTGCTGGGTTTGGCCCGGAATGACAATCAGCCAGAATCCAGGATCTAAAATCGAAAACCCCGTCACCGATCACGCCTCACGTCTTCGGCGGAAGTGCCTTTCTTTTCCGTTTTCAGGTGATGATGGATCAGAATGGGCTTGAACTTCGGGTCCTCCGAGATGGAGGCCTTCACCTTTCCCGCCTCTGCCGCCGTGGGGTAAGGGCCCAGGAGGACACGATGCCATGTCCTGTCTCCAATCCTGGATGGTTCGACCCTCGCCGCATAGCCCTTTTCCTGGAGTTCCTGCCGGGTCTTGAGGGCCGATTCCTCCTCCAGAAAGGAGGCCACCTGGACGTCCAGGAAAAAGGTGGAGACCCGTGAAGGCGGCGCGTCGGGAATGGCCTCCACGAGTTCCCTGCTCACCCGTTCGATGAGGTCGAGGGTCCTCTCCTTCTGCATATGGAAACCGGCACGCAGGGCGTCGGGAATGATGCCGAGAAGGCTGAAGGGGACCCCTCCTTCATGGGAACGCTGGATGACTGTCTTCCACCAAAAGCCTTCTCCGGTCCCGGCATCCACCATCTCCACCTCTACCTTGAGGGCAATCTGAGAGTAGATGCCGGCAAAAACCTTGGTGTACTCCAGGACCTTTCCATAGATCAGGAAATCCGCATGAAAGAACTTCCCAAGCGCTGTGGCAGGGAGATCCTTCCATGGGTTGGCGGAGGTGCCCTGAAGGACATCCAGTGCACGGTCCACGTCGTTCAATTCAATGTCCCGGTAATTCTTGGTCGTGAAGTGGCTGTAGAAGCTCTTTCTTACGATGTTACCCAGATTCGCTTCGGAAGTGAGGTTCTGGAAGGGCAGCACCACCACAACCCCGGGGTCCCCGTTGGCTCTTGCCGGGTCGACCGGGGAGGTCTTTTCATCGTTCAGGGTCGGGAGGGCGGAGCATGAAAAAAGACAGGACAGGAGAAAGAAAGCCAGGAGAGGTATAAGGCCGGGTCGCTGCATCAGCTCCTTGCCTCGCGTTACGACTGTTAGATCCGGTGAATGCGCAGGTCCTTCTCCCTGGAATATAAGGAAACGGGGAAAGGGTGTCAAAGGCAAAAGACTCAGGAAGCGGTGACGGCGAGGAGATCTCAAAGCCAGAAGGCGATTCCCGTTCCTGTCTGGTAGAAGCCGAAGGCGAGGAGGGCGGCAAAGGAGAGGACATAGAGAAAGCGGTGAACCCTGGGATCCAGTCTCCCGGCAGTGGCGAAGAGGATGATGAGAAGAGCCAGGCTGCAGACAAAGGTTCCAAAAAAGCCTGAGAGAAAGGCGACTCCTAGCGAGGGGGATTGTCTCCAAGCGGAAAGGACGATGGGGCCGCCCACGACACCCCAGAAGATGTAAGGGTTGGGATTCAGCGCATTGATGGCCACGGCGCTCATGAGGCTCTTTGCCGATGTTCCCTCGGCGGATGCTGGCTGAGTTCCCGCCTGTCTGATGCTTCGGTAGACGCCGCTGGCCAGATAGAGGATGAAGAGGCCCCCTGCTATGCGGAGGGCCTCCAGGAACCACGGGGGAGTCCGGGTGAGCACGAGCAGGACCATGGTGAGAATGGGACCGTCCGTGATCAGGGGTGCCAGGGCGGCCGGGAGTGTCCGTTTCCATCCGTGCGTGAGGGAACGGGAGAGAAGGAAGGCCTGGAAGGGCCCCGGCATGATGGCGGCGGAGAGAGCGAGGGTTGCGCCCTGGAGCAGATGAAAAAACAATGCAGTCATTGGAGTATTGTGAGCAAAAGGAATGGCCATGATCCCATTACTCCGCTACTCCATCACTTCAGTCTTAGAGTCCCACATAGTCGTTTTCCCGAAACCGGTAATACCCGCTCTCTGAAATCCGAATAAAGGGTATGGCCGACGTGGTGAATACCATAAGGGTCAGGTGGGGGTCTTCCAGAACCGATCCCAGGCCGTGTAATTCCTTGTTGAAACGGGCAAGCCTCGCGGCGATGTCTTCCACGGAGAGCTCGGAGAGGAATCCACCCACGCGGAAGGGGACCTCGAAGCACACCCTGCCGCCCACGGAGAGGGTTGTTCCGCCCTGCATCTCGATCACCCGGTTGATGGCCGAGGCAAGATCCAGGTCGTTGGATCCCACCGCCACGATTCCGGTCGCCTCCCAGCAGAGGGTAGTTGCCGCGGCCCCATCCCTCTGACCCCATCCTCTTGCGAAACCTATGAACTTCCGGCCTCTGCCGCTGATACGCTCGATGAAGACGACCTTCAGGAGATCCTTTTCAGGGGCGGCCTCCAGACAACCATTGACGATTCGCGGTTTTGCCTTGCCCTCCCGGGCGACGAGCCCCCCGGGCTGGATCTCCATGATTCTCGCGGCGCCTGAGGAATCGGCCGCGTTTTCAGGGACCGCCAGTTCCGAGGGGTTGAGGGGATCGATCTTCACCGTCTCCAGCAGGAATCCGGGATAAGGAATCCGCTCAAGGGGTACCGTGACCTTTCCCCCTTCGGCGACCACGCGGCCTTCGGACAGGACCAGATCGGGCTTCATGTGCCTGGGATCGGGGAGGAGCAGGATGTCCGCGAAACGATTGGGCGCGATGCCACCGGTCAGATGGTCGATGCCGAAATGCTCTGCAGGGTTGAGGGTCACCATCTGCACGGCCCTGATCGGGTCGATCCCGATATCCACCGCCTTCTGCACCACGTCCACGAGATATCCCTGCCGGACCAGCAGATCGGGGTTGGTGCCGTCCGTAACGAGGATCACCCGCCGCAGATCGACTTTGTCCCTGAGGGGAAGCAGGATCTCCAGGTCCCGCCGGATGTCGCCCTCCCTGACCATGACATAGTATCCCAGCTCGAGGCGTGAGAGCACATCCTCCGGGGAGATCGACTCGTGGCAGGAGAGTGCGCCGGCCGCGGCATAGGCCGCCAGTTTCCGGTCAAAGGCCCCTGCGGCGTGCCCCTGGACCGACTTACCGGCCCGCAGGGTCTCCTGCATGAGATCCAGGATCCTGTTGTTCGGTGTCAGGACGATTCCCTGCCAGTAGGACTCTCCGAGGCCGATCACCATCTCGTCTTCGAGGAGAACCCTGGCCTCGTCAGGGGTGATGTAGAGGGATTCCAACGCAGGGCTGATCGTCACCATAGGGGGAATCAGACAGTAGAACTTGACCGGGCGGCGGCGCACCTGTTCCAGAAAGGCCTTGAAGCCTTCAGCGCCCCGGACATATCCGAAGCTTTCCGCCTCGGTGATGTAAGTGGTCGTGCCGCACGGGATGGCATAGGCGAGGAAATCAGCGATGTCCCAGTAGCTGCCCAGATGGGTGTGGGTGTCCATGTAGCCCGGACAGATCACCCTTCCCTCCGCATCGATGACCCTGGTCTTCTCCCCTATGGTGTGGTCGGCGTTCTGGCCAACATAGGAAACCCACCTGTCCACGACGGCAACGGAGCGTTGAGGCACCAGTCGTCCCGTGTAGACATCCATCAGGATTCCATTCCGTATCACCAGATCCGCAGGCGCATTCCCGAGGGCGGTTTCGATGAGCCTTCGGTTGGGAGAGGCATGTCCTATCATGGCAGGTAAGTCTCCTCGGCTTCGTGTTCACCATGAAAGTGTATTTTTCGGTCCCGGCCTTCAGCGCAGCGGTATTTCCCGAAAAGGCAAGGCGAGCTTCTCTGCCAGGGTTTTCAACGCATGTTCGAGGGTCGTCTCCGAACCGTCTGAAGCTTTTATCCTGGTTGTCTCGTCTGCCACAATGAAGACCTGCAGTTGCCCGGGGTTAAGGTAAGCCCTGGCCAGGGAGAGGATCTCTTCCTTTGTGGCCTCCATATAAGCATCCTGGATCCTGGACAAGGTGTCCATAGGCTCCTTGCGTATGGTGTAACGACCATAGGCCTCGGTGAGGTCCAGGGGAGTATCCACGTTGAAGACGAAGCTGTTCAGGGCATCCATTCGCTTCTCTTCGAGTTTGTCCCCAGGCACGTCCTTGCGGAGACCCCTCATGATCTCAACCGTCTCCTGAATCGCCTCAGGGGTCTTGTCCGCTTTGCACCCGATGATTCCCACCAGCATACCGGCATTCCACTTGTAGGTCTGGTAAAATCCTGCGGCATAGACGAGGCCCAGGTTGTCCCTCAAACGGGTGTACATCAAGGAGTCGCTGCCCCCGAAGGTGCTCGTGAGCAGGGCCAGTTTCCAGTAATCCGGATGGGTGCGCTTCATGGCCGGGAGGACCATAAAGACCTGGGACTGGACCTGGCCGGGCTTGTGGATCAGGGACACGACGGGCGGAGTGGTGAGCGGGTCCCCGATCTTGCGGACGGGCGCCGGCTTGTCCGGAAGGGCCCGCAGGAAACGTTCCAGAGAACTCAACACCCTGGCCTTTTCAATGTCCCCGGCCACACACGCCACCATGTTGGCGGGGACGAAGTACTCCCTCAGAAACGCCCTCAGGTCCTCGCCGGTCAGTTGAGGAATGGTCTTGAGGCCGTCCAGCGGATCTCGACCGTAAGGATGGCCCTTGAAATGCCAGATCATCCCTTCACGCATGGCGACGGCATGGGCATCGCCCGACTGTCTCTTCAGGGCAATCAGGCTCTGTTCCTTGACGACGTCCACGACCCTGGAATCGAACCTGGGTCGCAACAGGATCTCTTCCAGCAGTTCGAGCCCCTTTTCCCAGTCCTCTTTCAGAACCGAGAGCCGGATTGCGGCCTCCTCCTCGTTGACCGTCAAGGAGAGGTCAATGGCGTTTTCGTCCAGAATGGTCGCCAGTTCGGCTGGCGAGAATCTCCGCGTACCTCCCCTGACCAGGGTCCCGGAAAGAAGAGGGGCGATGCCTGCCTTGGGAGGGAGCATGTCCACTGCTCCGGCCTTGACGAGGAGGGTCAGGTCGATGAGGGGCAGGGTCGTGTCGGCCAGGAAGAACACCCTGGTTCCCTGAAGGGTGGCGGTCTCTGCCGGGGGGTAGTCGATCTTGGAAGGCTTTCGGTCAAACGAGAGGGGGTGTTTCCAGCCGGAAGGGGTGGGATAGGCCGAGTGATTCACAAAGCTGGAAGGCCTCCCGACCTTCAGGGAGGCGGAAGTGCCCAGAGAGCGGACCTCGGCATAGGGCTCGGGCGGCTGTTCCACCTCGCCTCCCGGGATGACATACACACGCGACAGGTTTTCCGCCCGGAGGTACTTTTCGGCCGCCTTTCGGATGTCTGCGGGGGTCACCTCCCCCATCCTCTCCAGGTAGGTTGTGAGGTATCTCCACCCGATTTCCACCTCCAGTGTGGCCAGTGTGCCGGCAAGGGCCTCGTTGGTGCGCAGCCGGTCCAGGAAATCCCGATGGTTGAGTTTCCTGATCCGTTTCAGTTCTCCTTCCGTAACAGGCCGAGTCTTGAGGTTTTCCACCTGGTCCAGGAGAAGTTTCTCCATGCCCTCACACGCCCCCAGGTAGGCCCGGCGTTGATCGCCGTGGGGTGTCTCCCCATTTTTGCCCTGCTGCGGCTCGTTGGGGGATCCGCCTAGAATGACCATGCCTGCGTACCTGCTGTCCGGATTGGCCGCCCAAGTCGAGACAGCCAGTCCCTTTTCAACCACCTCCTGGGTGAGCCGGGCTCCCCGCCCATGACTCAGCACCATCGTGAGGGCGTCCAGGGCGTAGAAGTCCCTTGAACCCATGGGAGCGGCATGAAAGCCGAGGAGCACGATCGGTGTGCGCGCCCCCTTCAGGTATCGAATGCTCCTGCGGGGCCCCTGCTGCAGGGGTTCACGGGTCACGGTCTCCGGGGCCCGCTGCCCTGCGGGATATCGGGCGAAATAGATTTCTGCGAGCATCCTGGCCTTTTCCGGTGTGATGTCCCCAACGAGCACGCAAACCGCATTGCCGGGGGTGTAGTATTTCCGGTGAAATGCCGCGGCATCGGTCGTGCTGTACTTTTCCATGTCCGACTTCCAGCCGATCACGGGATTAGCGTAAGGATGGGCCCGGTAGGCCGTGGAGCCCAGGTCGAGCCAGGCCGCACCATTGGGGTTGTTTACGTACCGGAAGGCCCATTCCCGCTGGACAACCTCCTTTTCCACATAGAACTCCCGCCATGAGGGCTCGAAGATCTGCTCACTCATGATGGAGAACCATTGCTCCACCATGTCCGACGGAACCGATGCGGTGTACTGGGTCTGGTCCTTGCTGGTGAAGGCATTCACGCCCACGGCGCCATTTCTGCCGAGCTGGGACGAGAGGGCCTGGGGGACATAGATTTTTTGGACTTCGAGTCGTAACCTTTCCATTTCGGCAAGCCGGGCCTTGATGACCTCCCGGTCCGGATGGCGCTTCCTTTCCTCGGCGAGGACTACCTGATAGGCCGCCTCGATACGCCCCTGAAGCTCGCGGTCCTTTTCGGGATCCAGCGTGCCGAAGTTTGCGGTGCCCTTGAACATCATATGCTCGAGCAGGTGGGCGATCCCCGTTTTCCCTCGCTCTTCAAGGGCCGACCCGGCCCGAATCGAAAGCCTGCAGGCGACCTGAGGGGTGGTGTGACGTTCAACAATCAGGAACAGCATGCCGTTCTTGAGGGTGAACTCCTGGACATTGATGTTGATTTTGTGATCCCCGGATTCGGCAAAGCAAAGCGCGCACGAGACAAGAAGGACAAGAAGTACGGCAAACGCCTTACGAAGACGCATAAAAACCTCCAAGCGATGAAGAGTTCGATTGAGCTATTTTAACCACCTCTGTCCTTGTTGCAACCCTTTCTGTCAGCCCCGATTCACCATTAAACATCATCCGCTGCGTTACGCTCATCCCTCGTCCCTGCGGCGTACGGGCATGTACGCCTCGGTCCTCGGGATTTCACAGGCCTTG
>JAFGPH010000315.1 GCA_016926135.1 Deltaproteobacteria bacterium | reverse complement strand
TCACGCCGGAAGGATGGCAGTCCTCCCTGAGCAAGTTCCTGGACGCAGGCAGGAAGGAGGCGATCGACCGGAGCCTTGGATCAGGACCAGGGGACCTGATCCTTCTTGTCGCCGACACGAGGAAGACGGCCAACCTGGTGCTCGGCCTGCTGAGGCTGGAACTGGGGAGGAGGCTGGGCCTCGCGAAAGTTGGCGACTACGCCTTTGTGTGGGTCACCCGCTTCCCGCTCCTGGAATACAACGAGGAGGAAAAGCGCCTGGAATCGGTTCACCATCCCTTCACGTCGCCCTTGGAAGAGGATATGTCCATGCTGGAGACCCATCCCGAGAAGGCCAGGGCCAGGGCCTATGACATTGTCCTGAACGGGAGCGAGATCGGCGGGGGCAGCGTCAGGATCCACAACCTGGGCGTCCAGGAGAAGGTCTTCAGGCTCCTCGGTATCTCCAGGGAAGAGGCGGACATGAAATTCGGCTTCTTCCTGGAGGCCCTCCGTTACGGGGCCCCTCCCCACGCAGGAATCGCCCTCGGTTTCGACCGCCTCGTGGCCATCCTGACAGGGGTCGATTCCATCCGGGAAATCATTGCCTTTCCGAAGACGGCCAGCGCCACCTGCCTCCTGACCGACGCCCCCTCCCGGGTGGATCAGCGGCAACTGGAGGAACTGGGCGTCCACCTGGTCGAACCCTCCCCCTGACCGACTTTTTCCTTCAACCGGCATAACCTTTGCGTTCACAAAAAACCATGATGGGAGGGCCTCCCCGTGCGCTCCCGTGTCGGAAACCATGAAGGACTCCGAAACGCGAAGTCACGGAGGCATGTTGACGGGCGAAGGGGATGGTGTCGCCTTCCATTGACAAGGGCGCGGGAATGACTATTTTTTGTGTTGACTTTTTTTTCGGGCTTGGCTATAAAATTTGGTTCGAAAAAACTTAAAGAAAGGACGTGATAACCATGGTTTGCACAAGCGTAAAAAAAGGGGTTGAGTGCTTTTTCATGAGCAAGAACGGCTGCAAGTTCAATGGCGGCAGCTGTCATCCCGTCGTAGAGGCCTGTAACGGCTGTCAAAAAGCCAAGGAGTTTCCCACCGGCACTTACTGCCTGATCTTCCCCGAGCCGGCCACCAAGTGGCGTTCAGGAAAATGCAATATGGCCACCCACGTGGCAAAAAGCGCCCCGGCCAAAGAGACTGTGAAGATCAATCCCCTCAAGGCCTCAAAGCGCGCCGCCCACTAATATAGGCACTGGTTTCAGCGCCTTCTCAAGATCACTGGCACCTCAGGGGTGTACGGGAGGGGGGAATCTCTGTGCCTGCCGCTTCAGGTGTATGAGGAATTCCTTGTTGCCCTTGGGTCCCAGGAGGGGGGATTCCATCCGTCCCTTTACGGCCCATCCCGCCCCTTCGCAGAATGCCTTCAGGCCACCCACGACCTCCTGATGGAGCCGAGGGTCGCGTACAACGCCGCCCTTTCCTACCTGACCCTTCCCGACCTCGAACTGTGGTTTGATGAGGGCGACGATCCAGCCCTCCGCGGTCAGCAGACCCGAGACCGGAGGGATCACCAACCTGAGCGAGATGAAGGAGACATCGATCACAGCCCCATCCGCCCTCTCCTCGATATCATCCGGACTCAGGTAGCGGGCGTTGGTCTTCTCCATGAGAACAACCCTGGGGTCACGGCGAAGCCTCCAGTCAAGCTGCCCGTGCCCCACATCCACGGCAATCACCTTCCTGGCCCCCCCCTGAAGCAGGCAGTCCGTGAAACCGCCGGTAGAAGCGCCGACATCCAGGACGACCCTGTCCTTCACGTCTACGGAAAAGCTCTGCAAGGCAGCCTTTAGCTTCAGCCCGCCACGGCTCACATAGGGTGGGGCAGATTTTTTCAAGGACAGGTTGCCATCGATTGAGACGAGCTGTCCCGGCTTCTCGAGGCGAACCTGATCCACCTCCACGAGCCCAGCCATGATGACGGCCCTAGCCTTTTCGCGGCTCTCAGCGAGTCCCCTTTCCACAAGGAGCAGGTCGAGCCGCATCCTGTCTTTCATTGCGCCCATCCAAACCCCGGCCGCCTGTCTGTGCCGCATCCCACAAGTGCCCCAAGAACAATCAGCTGCGGTCCTGAGAGACCACCCCCCCCACGGCCCTCCTCATCAGAGAACGCCAGCGTTGGAGGGCCTTGGGGGGGGTGGTCGTACAGGCCGCAACTATTTCTATACGTATTCATGGGGCACGACACAGGTCCCTGGCCTCCTTGACAATCCCGGAAACATCAAGACCGCACAGTGCCCTCAGCATCTCGATGCTCCCATGTTCCACGAATCGGTCCGGGAGCCCCAGCCTCCTCACGGGAACGCAGTGGAGCCCCACATCACTGAACAACTCCATGACGGCTCCGCCGAGCCCCCCGTGTCGAATGTTTTCTTCCACCACGAGGACCTTTCCCGCGTACCTCGCATCCTCCGCAAGAGACCGATCCAGGGGTTTTACAAAGCGACAGTTGACAACCCCTGCGGAGATGCCCTCCTCCTGAAGCATGGCCGAAGCCTCCAGAGATGGCGCGACCATACTCCCCAGGGCAATGATCAAGAGGTCCTTCCCCTCCTTCAGCCTTTCGACTTCGCCGATGGGCAGCCTTTTGTATTCCCGGTCGAGGGGCACCCCCGTGCCTCGACCCCTGGGATACCTGATGGCCACGGGGCCGTCATGCTGGAGTGCCGTGTAGAGCATGTGCCGGAGCTCATTCTCGTCCTTCGGGGCCATGAACGTCATGTTCGGGAGGCTGCGCAGGTAGGTGACGTCAAAGAGGCCGTGGTGGGTTTGACCATCCTCGCCTACCAGCCCGCCCCGGTCCATGCAGAAGATCACCGGCAGGTTGGGGAGACATACATCGTGGATGATCTGGTCATAGGCCCTCTGAAGAAAGGTGGAATAGATGGCCACGACAGGCCTGAAACCTTCCGTGGCGAGACCTGCCGCGAAGGTCACTGCATGCTGTTCCGCAATGCCCACATCCTCGAAGCGTTCCGGATACACCTCACCGAACCTGTTGAGACCGGTCCCTTCCGGCATGGCCGCCGTTATGGCATAGAGACTGGGGTTCCTTTTTCCGAGTTCTACCATGGCGTTGCCGAAGACCTCGGTGTAGGTGGGGATCTTGGGGGAGGGCTTCGACGCGTTCCCCGTGGTGATCTCGAAGGCTCCCACCCCATGGAAGTAGGCCGGATCCTTCTCCGCAGGGGCGTATCCCTTTCCTTTCACGGTGGTCACATGGATGAGAACAGGCCCCTCAAGGTGGCGCGCATTCCCGAAGGTCTCGATCATGCGGTCGAGGCGATGCCCCTGGATGGGGCCTACATAGGTGAACTTGAAGGCCTCGAAGAGCATGCCGGGCGTGAAAAACGTGATCAGGGAATCCTCGCTCTTCCGGACCAGGTTTAGGATATTTTCTCCCACGCCCGGGATGGATTTCAGAAAATTGAGGAGTTCCTTCCTGAGGAGCATGAAGCGCCTGCCGGTCATTTTCCTGCTCAGAAAAGAGGATAGGGCTCCCACGTTCGGGGCGATCGACATGGCGTTGTCGTTCAGCACGACAATGAGGTTGCGCTCCATGTGCCCGGCCTGGTTGAGCCCCTCGAAGGCCATCCCTGCCGTCATGGAACCGTCTCCGATCACCGCGACGACCCTGCTGTCCTCTCCCTTTATGGATTTGGCTATGGCGATCCCCAGGGCCGCCGAAACGGAGGTACTGCTGTGCCCCGTATCAAAAACATCATAGGGGCTCTCTTCCCGCTTCGGGAAACCGCTGATCCCGCCGTAGGTCCGAAGGGTGTGGAAGCGGTCCCGACGTCCGGTGAGGAGTTTGTGGGCGTAGGTCTGGTGCCCCACGTCCCAGATGATCTTGTCCTTGGGTGCATCAAAGACATAGTGGAGCGCAATGGTCAACTCCACCACCCCCAGACTCGGCGCCAGGTGGCCACCTGTCTTGGATACGGTCTCAATGATCTTCTGCCGGATTTCGGAGGCAAGGTCGGTCAGGTCCTGCAACTCCAGTTTCTTGAGATCTGCCGGGCTGTTAATGGTCTTCAGAATCCGGTAAGGGTCCTTGGAGTTCTTCATTGATTCCTTTCGACGATGTACCTGGCCAGATCCCTCAGAGGATCAGCCCTGCGGTCAAATCCCTCCAAGGCGAAAAGGGCCTTCTCCACCATGGTCCCCTGGATCCTTCTGGATTCCTCCAGGCCGAGGACGGACGGATAGGTGATCTTCTTCTTCCGCACATCCCCTCCTGCCCTTTTGCCCATCTTTTCACTGTCCCCTTCGATATCCAGGATATCATCTGCAATCTGGAAAGCAAGTCCCGTGGCCTCACCGTAGTCCGTGATCGCCTTCACCCGGCCTTCATTCCCCCCGCCCAGGATGGCCCCCGAAACCACGGAGGCGGCGATCAGGGCCCCCGTCTTGTGGGTGTGAATGAATTGCACGGTGGCGGCATCGACCTGCTTTCCCTCCGACACGATGTCTACCGCCTGGCCACCCACCATGCCCTTGTGTCCCGCAGCGCGAGCGATCAGGGCGATCACCCTCAACAGAGTCCGGGGCTCCGGCACTCCGGAGAATTCCGTGCGGGCCATGAGCGCGAACGCCTCTGTCAGCAGGCCGTCTCCTGCAAGGAGGGCCACCGCTTCCCCGAAGGCCTTGTGACTGGTGGGCTTTCCCCTTCTCAGATCGTCGTTGTCCATGACGGGGAGATCGTCGTGGATGAGAGAGTAGGTATGGATCATTTCCAGGGCACAGGCCACGGGAAGCACAAGCCGTTCGTCGCCGCCCACGGCCTCGGCGCCTGCCATGCAGAGAATCGGCCTCAGCCTCTTCCCTCCTGCAAAGAGGCTGTAGTTCATGGCCCGGGCGACCTTTTCTGTGGGCCCTTCCTGGCGAGGTGCAAATCCCTGAAGCGCCTCATCCACGATCCCTTTCTTCTCCCGGAGATAGGTCCTGATGTCCATCATCCGTCCTCGTCCTTGTCTTGCGGTTCAAAGCCCTGGTGGACGTATTTTCCTTCGCCCTCCTTGACGAGAAGGCTTACCTTCTGCTCCGCCTCTTCCAGCTTCCTGGAGCAGAAATGGACCAGTTCCATGCCCTCCTCGAATATCTTCAGGGATTTTTCCAGGGAGAGGTCCCCTCCTTCAAGGCTGTCCACGATGCCCTGGAGTTTCTCCATCGCCTCTTCAAACTTTTTCTCCGCCATGGTCACTCCAATCTTGAACTCAGTTCGATCAGTCTCAGCGGGTCCACCCGGGCGCCGTTCACCCTCACCGCGAAGTGCAGATGAGGGCCGGTGGCCCGCCCCGTGGCCCCCAGATCGCCGAGGACTTCGCCCTTCTTGATGAACTGTTTCTTCCGAACCAGGATACTGTCCAGGTGGAAGTACATACTCTGAATGCCCCCCCCATGATCGATCACCACCGAGAGACCGCTGAAGAAGTGCTCACAGGTCAGCGCCACCCTGCCGTCGTTCACGGCCTTGACGGGAGTGCCCTTCCCACCCCGCAGATCCACCCCGGAGTGGGGCGACCTCGGCTGCCCGTTGATGATGCTCCTGCGGCCAAAGGGACCGCAGATCTCACCCTCAACGGGTCTCAGAAAGAGTCCGCTCCACTGCGGCAACGACGCGGAGGCTCCCAGGACGGCCTTCATAACCCCGGCCTCCTTCCGGACCCTTTCAAGGGTTTCCGCATCCAGATCCACCATCTCCCTGGGCAGGGTGAGGCGACGCTCCCCGTAATCCTTCTCCCGAACCCTGATTTCAATGCGATTCTCCCGAGCCGGGGAATTCGTCCGTACGATCAGGGGGTAGATCCCGGGGGCCGTTTTCAGGTCCGCACCCAGAAAACCCCGCCAATCCCCTGGATCTTTCCCTTGTGCCAAATGGATCTCCCTGTTCATCCAGATGACCACGGGCCTCCCTTTTCCGTTTGTCCCCACCCTGAGAGAGATCACGCCTCCCTGGTCCAGGGAACGGGAAGACACTGAGACTTGCGGATAGGATGCCCCTTTGCCGTCCGCTGCGCCCGCCTCCATCACAGTGCCCGTGAGGACGGCGAGGAGGACAAGCGCTGAAAGCTGAAATTTGAAATTGGAAATCGCAGCCCCTCCCTCTTCATTCGACATTCGTCACTCCCCCACCTTTTCCACGACACATTGCAGATCACCCTGGGCGAGGGTCACACCCAGGAGATCCCCTTTCTCCAGTCCCGATACGCTGCTGAGGATCCGTCCTTCAGGGAGCTTCCTGGTGATGCTGTAGCCCCTACCCAAGATAGTCATAGGGCTCACGTCCTTGAGCTTCTCCGCCCGGCGCGAGAGCGCCATGCGCTGGTCCCTCAGCCTCCGAAGGGCCAGCTGAACCAGGGACCGCCTTTGAAACCCTATCCTCTCAAACAGGGCGTCAATCCTTTTTGATGGCGCATTGAGAAGCAGGGCGCGTGCCTCGGAACTGAGGCGGGCCCTCGTTTCCCTGAGGTTGGCTCCCGTTGACCGGACGAGCCGGCTGCCGAGTTCGTCCAGTCGCATCCACATGTCCGCGAGCCTCTTCCTCGGATCCCGCATCCCTTTGGTCAGGGCCAGGACCCTCTGTCTCATGGTTTCGAGACGGGCCGCGATCCCTGACTTCAGTCTCCCGCCCAGCTCGACAAGGCGTCTATTGAGAACTTCCTTTTCGGGTACCAGCAGTTCCGCGGCCGCCGAGGGCGTAGGGGCCCTCAGGTCAGCCGCAAGGTCGGAGATCGTCATGTCAATCTCATGGCCCACTGCGGACACGACCGGAATGGTCGATCCTCGGATGGCCAGGGCCACCCTTTCCTCATTGAAGGCCCAGAGGTCTTCCAGCGAGCCTCCCCCCCTCGTCAAAACAATGACATCCACATCCGAAAACCGGTTCACCACCCGGATGGCCTCCACAATCTCGTCCGCCGCTTCTTGTCCCTGAACCTTGACCGGAACCACCACAACCTCTGTGTTGGAGAACCGCCGGTGGAGAATTCGCAAGAAATCGCGAATGGCAGCCCCCGTGGGGGAGGTGATAACGGCTATCTTCTGTGGGAGATATGGAAGGCGTTTCTTGAGGGCCTCGTCGAAGAGGCCCTGCTCAGCGAGTTTTCTCTTCAGCCGCTCCAGGGCGATGGCCAGTGCCCCTACGCCCAACGGCTCCAGGTAATCCAAGATGATCTGGTATTCCCCTCTGGGCTCGTACACCCCCACCCTGCCTTGTGCGAGCACCCTCATTCCATCCTCCGGCACAAATCTCAGGGTTCGGGCCTGTGGCCGAAACATGACCGCCCTGATCTGCGCCTTTTCGTCCTTGAGGGACATGTAGTAGTGTCCGGAAATGGGCGCCCTGAAATTGGAGATCTCCCCCTCCACCCACAGGAACTCAAAATGAGTCTCCAGCAGGGCTTTGATCTCCCCTGTCAGAGAACTGACACTGTAGACCCTGGGCTTTGCGCCTGATGAGGGCACAGCGTGGTCATCGGCATGTTCCATGACGCTCCATTATCGAACCCCTTCCCTCCCCCGGATGAGACAGGAAAAGCGAGGGGTGCTCGGGTCAGTGTCCTGTCCCGTAAACGAGGCAGCACATTCTTGACTGACATTTCCCTATATTAGACAAACGCCCTCGTGGCAACCCCTTTGTGGGAACCGCTATAAGCTATTGACCCTTATGAGTCTTTTGAATATGCTTCCTGCTTAGACCGACACCACGACGCCGATGAGGAGAAGAATGTGAACGCTTTGTTTGGGGAAAAGGATCTTCAGGAGATCCGGGCACGGGGAATGACCCCGGAGGAAGTCATTGCCCAGATCAGGCAATTCAAGAGAGGCTTTCCTTTTACCCGCCTGGACCGCCCGTGCACGGCAGGTGATGGGATCAGGGTGCTGAGCCGGAACGAGGTCCGGGAACTGGGAAACGCCTTTGCGGGTGCATCCTTTGCCGGAAGGGCCATGAAATTCGTCCCCGCCTCCGGCGCGGCCAGCCGCATGTTCAAGTCCCTCCTCGACGCACATCACCGCCTCAGTGAACTCCCGGCTCAGGCATCCGCCGGTGAGGAGAAGAGTCCAGATCCGACCTGGGGGGATCTCTTGGAATTCATGGATGGTCTGAGGAAATACGCCTTCCACGACGACCTGCGATCCGTCATGGCCCGGGACGGTCTGGACCTGGAGGCCGAACTGGCCTGCTCTCGCTACGGACTGATCCTCGACTATGCCCTGACCCCCAGGGGCTTGAACCTAACGAATCTGCCCAAGGGTCTGATCAAGTTTCACCTCTATCCGCCGCATGCCCGGAGCGCCTTCGAGGAACAACTGGTGGAGGGTGCGCTCTATGCCCAAGAAAAGGAAGGCCATATCAGGATTCACTTCACCCTCTCTCCGGAGCACAGGTCCATGGTCACCGATCATATCGAGAAGGTGCGGTCTTTCCATGAGAGGCAGGGCACCACCTACGATATCTCATTCTCCCTGCAGGATCCATCCACGGACACCCTGGCCGTGGACATGAACGATGAGCCTTTTCGGGACCGAGAGGGCCGGCTGGTCTTCCGACCGGGAGGCCACGGCGCCCTGCTGCAAAATGTCAACGAACTCCGGGGTGACCTCATCTTCGTCAAGAACATCGACAACGTGGCACCGGACTGGCTCAAACCGGACACTGTTGCCTACAAAAAGGCCCTTGGTGGATACCTGTTGGACTTGTTGGGTAAGGCCTACGGATATCTTGAAAGGCTCAGGGAGGGGCCCGCCGATGACCGTCTCGTGGATGAGGCGCTGGAGTTTCTTCGGGACTCCCTTTCCGTGACACCCCCTGACAGGGTAACACGTCAATCCAGGGACGATGTGAGCGAGTACATCACACGAAAGCTGAACAGACCTCTGAGGGTATGCGGAATGGTGAAGAACGAGGGAGAACCGGGGGGCGGTCCCTTCTGGGTGAGGCGTTCAAAGGAAAGCCTCTCACTCCAGATCGTAGAGTCCTCACAGGTGAACATGAAATCCTCGTCCCAGCGTTCCGTCTGGGAGTCCGCCACCCACTTCAATCCCGTGGACCTGGTTTGCGGGGTACGGGATTACATGGGAAGGCCTTTCAATCTCATGGAATTCAGAGACCCGGACACGGGTTTCATCTCGGTCAAGTCCAAAGAGGGAAGAGAACTCAAGGCACTGGAACTCCCTGGTCTTTGGAACGGCTCCATGGCACACTGGAATACCGCCTTCGTGGAGGTTCCCTCGACGACCTTCAGCCCGGTGAAGACGGTCCTGGACTTGCTCCGGCAGGAACATCAGCCGTGACACCGTGCGTGACACGGCCACGATGACCTTGATCAACCTCGCCTCATGGCATGAATATTGCTAACCTACAGGAATCATACAGATTGCCGCTGGACCCATGGAATACGATGATAACCCAGAGATAATCTCCGGAAAAGGCGCACTCACGCTGCTGGAGCAGATCAAGGAGGCGAGAATCGCCATCCAGATGATCGTCCTCGGCAAGGACTACGAGAGACTGACCCTCATCACCGGTGTGAGGACCGTCGACGGGCGAAGATACCTGCTGGTGGACTGCCCTGTCCGATTCAGTGAGGATGTAAAGGATCACGAGGGGGCCAGGGTGAAACTGGAGTTCCTGGGCAAAGACAGGGTCCAATATGCCTTCAGGTCCAGTGTCTGCGCCGTCTCAGACAATGACATTCTGCTGGAATTCCCGGGTTCCATTGAACGAATCCAGAGAAGGCAACACTTCAGAATAGCCCCTCCCCTGGGCACGACCCTTTCATTCTCAAGGAATGGAAGACTCATTGAGGGCTCGGTGATCAATCTGAGTGAAGGAGGTGCCCTCCTGTCCCTGCACAAACAGGGTGAGCCAAAATCCAGGCTATGGGCGGGGGAGGATGTCAGGGGCCTCACCCTCCGGTGCCGGGCGGAGAAATTGACGGCGAACCTGCGGATCAGGAAGGCCTCGGTGAAGCGTGAACAGAGAGAACCTCAGAGCGGACGCCTTTCGTATGCCTTGCAGTTTCTGGACATGGATCCCAAAGAAAAAAATGCCCTGCGGGGGTTCATATTCAACTGTCAGAGGGAGATGCTTCGAAGGCGAAGTCTGATAGAGGAGGTCAGGTAGGCAACAGCAAGCCGCAGTCACACGTAAATATCCAACAAGGCGCCTGCATCCGGGGATTCGTGGATTGGCCTGCCGGCGGTTCCGTAAATGCACCTTTCCCCGGCGCCTCCATATCCCACAAAACGGATTGCCCCTCTCGGCCGATCCTCCTGGGAAAAGGGCACCAGACCCCGTTGCTGAACGGCAAGAACAGGACGAATCATGTCGTGAGCAGGCACCAGAGTCCTGGAGAAGTCCACATTCATGGCAATGGCCGCTTCCATCCGCCTTACCTCAAGTAGACTATAATGCCTGATCGCCAAAGATGTCAACTACTTTTGGTAACCTTTCGGTGAGAATCGGGCCATTGACCGGTTGAGGCAAAGATGATCCCCCTCCGAGATACCACACCTTCCCGAAACTACCCGGTGGTGAACAATCTCATCATTGGGGCCAATGTGCTCATCTACCTTGTGGAGATGGGTCACGGACCTAACCTGGGCAGGTTCATCTTCACATACGGTCTTGTGCCCGCACGATATTCGATCCCCGAAATATCATCCTATTTCAGCACGCTCCAGCAGGTGCTCTCCCTCTTCTCCTTCATGTTCCTCCATGGGGGCTTCTGGCATTTACTGGGAAACATGTGGTCTCTCTATATTTTCGGAGACAATGTGGAAAACAAACTGGGCCCGCTCAGATACCTCATCTTCTACTTCTTTTGCGGATGGGCCTCAGGGCTTTCTCACCTCGTGACGAACTGGTACTCTGAAGTGCCTACCATCGGTGCGAGCGGGGCAATCGCCGGTGTCATGGGCGCCTACCTCATCCTCTTCCCCCGCTCTCGAATTCTCACCTTGATCCCGATCTTTTTCATACCCTATTTCGTTGAAATCCCCGCTTTCTTCTTTCTGGGCCTGTGGTTTCTTCTCCAATTCATGAGTGCGCTGGGCTCTTCAGGACAGAGTGCCGGAATAGCATGGTGGGCCCATATCGGGGGCTTTCTTTTTGGAATCCTGCTCCTGAAACTCTTCTCCAGAATACCCGAGACAGGTGTGAGCCGCCCCATCCGTCATACGACCCTCAAGGGAAGAAGCCCTCGACTCCACGTGGTGCGATCCAGCGGACCGACTGAGAATGCGAATCTCTACGGGCAGATCACCATCTCTGCGTTGGAAGCAAAAAGGGGGACCCGAAAACTGGTCACGGTCCCATGGGCCCTCCAGCGCAGGCTCATCCGCGTCACCGTGCCCCCGGGTGTCGCCCCGGGGACCCTGCTCCGCCTGGCCGGGTTGGGAAAATCGGTGGACGGGGGAGGGAGAGGCGACCTGTACCTGCGGGTCCTGATCGAAGATTGAGCAACCCATTTTGGGCTTGTAAACCCGCCGGTTTCCTGGTAAACAAGCAATCTCAATGAGATCGACACCTTTGATGCAAATCGCCAGGCCAGTGTGGTGTCTCAACGTTAGAGACCACCCCTCGACGGCCCTGAGAACAGGATGGCGTTGGAAAGGTGCCGTTGAGACACCACACCAGATTCTTTTGGATCGAACCTCTGATTCCCATGGAACCGAGCAAGGACTCAAAAGAGCTTTTTCTAGCAAATCTGCTCCTTAAACTGCACCACGACGATATGACGGGGGTGGTGACCGTCAAGGACAATCGGAGGGCCGTCAGGATCTACCTCCGGAGGGGGCATGTGGTTTATGCCGACGGGATCGACAAGGACAGCCTTCTCCTCAGAGAGATCGCTGCGAAGAAAGGGCTGGACCAACGCGAACTGGACGACCTGAAGCGGATCAAGGAAAGAGACCCGCAATCCCTGGGCAAAACCCTGATCGAAAGGAAGATCATCTCCGGCGCGGTGTGGACCAAGTTTCTGGAGTTGAAGGTCAAATCCATCCTATCCGTAGCTTTCGAGATGGAAAACGCCGAGGTCGGGTTCAGCAAGACGGAGTTGAACCTCCTTCCCGTCAATTTTATCGACTACAACATCCTCCAGCTTCTCCTCGATACCCTCCGGGGTATTGAGGGCCTGGAACACCTGAGAAACCGGATCCCCGGGGATGAAGCCGTCCTCGCCCTCTCTCCGGAAGCCGAATCCCTCAAATCGGGTCTCCCCCTCAGTCCCTCCGAACAGAAGGTCCTCGCCCTGGTCGACGGACGAAGAACCGTGAAAGAGATCCTCGGCGCCAGTGGCCTCGATCAGTTGGTCGTTTACAAGAATCTCTATCTCCTGACCTGTTTCGGGCTGATCAAGGTGGTGAAGCGGAAGGGAACGGGCAGGGATGAGGGCACTGATTACCCCGAGATCATCCACCTCTATCTGGACCTCCTGGGCATCATCGAGAAGGGCTATCGAAAGGAGGTAGGGAAGGAGTTCGACAACATCTTCGTGAAGTGCAGGGATGAATTGACCGGTCAGAGCAAAGAACTCTTTCACGATCTGATTCTGTCCACGGAGAATCAGGACCCCACCGTGAAGGAAATCCTCCGCCGTTTTGCCAGCCAGAGCAAGGCGGCAGAGGGCAGACTGGTCCTTCTGGCCTCCTTCAACAAACTGGTGTTCCTGCTCATCATGAGGATGAAGAAGATCCTGGGGGTCGGCCTTGCCGAGCGGACCCTCAATGAAATGATGAGTATCCTCGACTACGTGGAGAAATACCGTCAGGATACCGAGGTCATGAACTACGTGAAGGGCAATTTGAAGGATTACTCGCGCCAACTGAAATCCTGACGCAACGGCATACGGCAGGATTGCAGATCACACAATAGCCTGTCTCAAGGAGGGCCTTATGGATCTCAACCCGGAAACCATGGTTCGCCTTTTCATGTTGGTCATCTACATCATCATTGTGTACATCTTCGATCGGGCCAGAAGGAAATTCAAGGGGGGCACCATTGAGATGGTCATCAAATTGATCATCATTAACGCGCTTCTGCTCATCGCTTCGGACTACACCCATTTTCTCACTTTCCTGGCACCGGAGGTCAATTACATGATCCAGGCCGTCCTGCGTCTGGCAGCCATGTGCGCCCTTGCCTTCGGCGGCCTGAAACTGATTGTCACCTGACCCGCATGGATCTCGTTTTCCTGGGAACAGGCGGGGCCTGGGGCCTGCCGGAGCTGAACTGCACTTGCCGGATTTGTGTCGAGATGCGGCTGAGGCAGGAAAGGAGGCTCCGCACCGCACTCCTCCTCTCCGGGAGGAAAAACCTCCTTATCGATTGCGGGCCCGATATCGCCGCACAGCTTTCCAGGCACCCTGTGGAGAGGATCGACGGGGTGCTTCTCACCCATGAGCACGGAGACCACTACCTGGGCCTTGACGACCTCTCTGCCTACAAGCGAACCCGCATCAGGGGAGAGTTTCAACCCATCCCCCTGTTCGTCACATCCGGGACCTGGCAGACCGTCGGTCCCCGGTTCGGTTATCTGGAGGAGACGGGCGTGCTGTGTGTACAGGAAGTGAAACCGGGAAAAGCCTATGTCCTCGGAGACATGGAGTTCGTTCCCTTCAAGACAAACCACGGCTCCTTCGCCGCAGGTTCGGTGGGGTACCTCATCCGGTTCGCAAACAGCAAGGGGCAGGAGGAACGTCTGGTGTATACCTCCGACTTCGTGGAGCTTCCTGAATTTCCCGAGGTGCTCCGGTCCCCCCACTACCTGATCATTCAGTCTTACTGGTTGAACGAGCCTGCCGAAAACCGGCCCAATCACATGAGCTTCCAGCGGGCCCTGGACTTCATCAGGCTCTTTGCGCCGCAGAGGGAGACATTCCTGGTCCACATAGGCGACGGGGATTTCGTTCCCGGCGACCCTGCCAACGCCATGATGAAGAAGGCAAGGCCCATGCGCCCCCTGAGGCCCCCTCCAGGCGGAGAGCCTTACCCGGTTCCGCTGCACCACTCTCAGTGGCAGGAAGTCGTGAATCGGGTTGCAGACGATTACCGTCTTCCCTCCAGGGTCACGGTAGCCCATGATGGGTTGCGGGTGGAGATGGGGAACGACTGAGCGCAATGGTTCCCTGAAAAAGGTTTGACATGCTGATGAGATGGAGGATATATGATCATCCCAGTGGGTCTCACGGTTTAGGGGGATCCTTACGAAGAGGTGCTTTGGCTTATGGCAGAGAAGAAGAAACGGGACAGGTACGCCGAAACAGGCGTTGACATCGACGCAGGTAACCGATTCGTCAAACGGATCAAGCCCATTGTGGCAGAGACCTTCAGGCCGGGGGTCAAAACCGATATCGGCGGATTCGCAGGCATTTGCTCCCTCCATACCCAGGATCTCCGCAACCCCCTGCTGGTGGCCTCCACGGACGGGGTGGGCACAAAACTCAAGATCGCCTTCATGCTGGACAAGCACGATACGGTTGGGATTGACCTTGTGGCCATGTGCGTGAACGATATCATGGTCCAGGGGGCGACCCCTCTTTTCATGCTCGACTACATCGCCATGGCGAAACTGGACCAGGAAAAGGCCGTAGAGATTGTCAGGGGCATAGCGGCGGGCTGCAAGGAGGCCGAATGCTCGCTTATCGGCGGAGAAACCGCCGAAATGCCCGGTTTCTATGCAGATGGGGAATACGACCTGGCTGGATTCGTGGTCGGCGTTGCCGACAGCGACCAGCTTCTGGAGGGATCGGAAATCGCCGTGGGGCATCAGCTCATTGGTATTGCGTCGAGCGGGCTGCACAGCAACGGTTACTCCCTGGTGAGGAACATCTTCTTCGAGAAACTCAAGATGTCGGTTCGTGATCACGTGGAGGAATTCGGCCGCACCCTTGGAGAAGAGCTCCTCGAGCCCACCCGGATCTACTCCAGGACCATAAGGAACATGCGGCGAGATTTTCGCGTCACCGGGATCGCCCACATCACCGGCGGAGGACTCGTTGACAACCTCCCCCGCATCCTTCCCGGACAATGCAAGGCCATCATCCACACCTCCGGATGGACACCTCCCCCCATCTTCCAGTTCCTTCAGCAGCAGGGGAAACTCACACCGAGAGAGATGATGAGGACCTTTAACAACGGCCTCGGCCTGGTCATGGTGGTGAGTGAAGAACACACCAGCGACGCCCTCTCCCGGTTGAGGGGCATGGATGAGAAGGCCTATCACATCGGCTCCGTCGAGGCCAGGAAGGACAAGGAAGAACCCATTCAGTTTGCGTGAAGGATCTGAAGCGGTATCCGTCACCCATCACTCGCCACTCTCACGGGAGATCCTGATGTTCGGGTTGGGCACGTCAGAGCTGATTGTGATCGGGGTCATTGTTTTCCTGATTTTCGGGGCCAAGCGGCTTCCCGAGATCGGCAAGGGCCTCGGGGGCGCAATTCGGGAATTCCGGCAGGTGAAAAAGGACCTCGTCGGCAAAAGGGAGAAGCCCAAGGAGGGGGAAATCCCCCCCGTCCCCCCTTTGGCAAAGGGGGGTGAAGGGGGGGGGCCGGAAAAGGGGGACGGGGGAAATTTTCAGAACAAGCTCGCGCAAAAGGCCCTGGAGCAGGTTCCTGGTGTCAAAAAGGCCCTGGATCTGAAGAATAAGGTGAACAAGGTAAAAGACATCGTCAAGTGATGAACGAGATCCGCTGCGAGCTTCCCGACCTTGTGCCCCCGCCGGAAGAGATCGTCCGCATTCTCCGGAGTTTCAAGAAAATCGCCGTGGTGGGGCTCTCCCCCAAAGAGAAAAGGGACAGCCACAGGGTGGCCGGATACCTCCTGCAACACGGATACGAGGTGATCCCGGTCAATCCCGGTCAGAAGGAGATCCTGGGCAGGACGTGTTATAGGTCTTTGAAGGAGATCCCCTTCGAAGTGGAGGTGGTGGACCTGTTCCTCAACCCTGCGCGCGTTCCCCCTGTAGTGGATCAGGCCATCGAGATCGGGGCGAAGGTCGTCTGGATGCAACTGGGGGTCGTCCACAACGAGGCGGCCCGCAAGGCGAGAGAAGCCGGGATTGCCGTGGTCATGAACCGCTGCATCAAACAGGAACACGAGAAGATGAGAGGAAGGGGATAGGCCCCTATATGCGCCCGTCACCCTTGCGAACATAACATCGACCCCGGTAGTCCCTTGAATCCTCCAATCCGCAAAAGGCTGCAACGCAGTATGTCTCAATGCGGCGGTCTTCTATGTGGCAACATTATTCCTCCGGTTACCCTCCCACTTCAGAACTCCTTTCAAATAGCCCTTCATACGGAAGGTGATCGCTGAACAGGGAAAGGAACTCAGCCTCTCTTTCCTGTCAGGGGAGATCGCGTCCCGTGCACATCCTCCCGAGGCCGGTTCCGAGGAAGAACTCCTTCTTGAGGAAGTGGAGAACCGTCATATCTGCCGCGTTCTGGCCTCCGTGGGCGGGAACCGCACACGGGCCGCCAGGATCCTCGGCATCGGGCCGAGGGCTCTGCAGAGGAAGATCAATATTCCTTGACAGATCAAATAGATAAGATTAATCTATAGCGGCCGTTTCAGAAGGCTTGCCCAGGAACCGGAAGCCGGTTAACGTGAGAACTCCTTTGGGGTAGTTTCAGGTGATGATCAGGAACAGGGACCTGCTGGAGGATTT